>JAOUFI010000004.1 GCA_029858305.1 Candidatus Thorarchaeota archaeon | reverse complement strand
TTAGCAATGTATTCAACGTATGCTCCTCTCTCAAATGGATTTATCGAGGTCAAAAACTCTATTAACTGTCCTAGTGATTTGGGTTCATTAATAGTAGCAAGACCGATTACCCCAATTTGCTCAGATTCCAGATCTCCTGATTTCAATAGACTCAGGAGTTTCGAGATCACTCTGGTTGATTGAGTTCTCTCGAGACAACCTGCAGTAGCGGCTTTAATTTTGACATCATTACCATCTAGCAAATCCAATATGTGGCGTTCTATCCCTTCCAAACCAAAGAAATGAAGACCAAGTAATGCCTCAATGATACTATTTCCTCCTCGCAATACATAATTCTCCAACGGCGCTTTGCATATTGGATGGCCAATTCCACTTATCGCCTTGACACCTATATCCGCTGTTGGAGAGGTGTCCAATGTTCTGACAACTCCATTGAGAAGGCTCTTCCTCTTTTGCGAAAATCCTGCAAATAGGTGGCTGTAATCACGCACCCTAGGTAAACTCAAGTCTTCCTTTTCAAGACTTTCAACTGCTACATCTTTCTTTACTAGTTTGGCTTTTTTTAAGAGAGTCAGTGCCTTTTTTGCCTCTTCATCTCTTAAAATGGGTCCAATCTTGGCTTCAACCAGAAGCTGGAATCCTTGTGCTGATCCAAAAACCCCTGTTAGATTGATATCCCCACTTGATAGTCTAGAGATTTCAATAGTTTCATTCTGTTTTTCTCTAATCTCAAGAATTTCTGCAGCACAAGGAAGAAGATTTGGATGTTTCATGCTAGCAGGTTGAAGTAGATATACATCTCCGTGAGATATTTGTGCCATAATCACGCTCAAACCAACTTCTCTAGCTACATCTTCAACCTCTTTCCAGCTTGTTGTTTTCTTACTGATTTGATCTATGAACTCTTTGGGAGTGCAATCCATCCCTGAGATTTCGGATACATTGAAAAGATTATTGAGCGTTTCAAGAATTGCTCCCCATCCTTCTGCATCATTTTCTGCGGCTGCTTGTAGCAAGAAGAATGCTTCTTCAGTTCCCTTATCGTTTGCTAACTGAGATAATCTCTGTTTGACCTCTTCAAATCGCCCTTTTAGAAGAAGAGTGCGAAGCTCGTTGATTATTCGTTGTTTGTATTGGCTTATTCCAAGACCAAGACGATTGAGTAAAACATATTCCACAACTAACTTCCTCCTTCCATAATTCCCTATATTTCGTTAAATTGCTTCTGATACTCTTCCTGATTTGTCTTTGGCTACATTGATAGGGTGATTTTTCCACGAGAAACAAAATCGCTGATTTGTTGTGGTCTGGGATGCTGGAGAGCAAGCGCCAGAACAGACCTCCGAAAAAGCATGGGAACATTCCTCTATGAGCGCATGAAATCTTTTGGCAGCCAGACAGCATACTAGTGGAATTTCTATTTCTTGTGTTCCTAGCATAATCTAGTAAGGGAGTTTAAGTGTGGCAGAACACATCTGAAATATGAACAAGTTGCGCAGAAATGTCTGATAGTGAATATTCATTAGGTCCGGAAAAGGAAGTTGTATTTTGGGAGCTGGTCAACCTCCCATCTACTACTTACGGCACCTTTGGCTTATATCGCCAATCTGCAAAATTCATTCCTCATGTAGTTGTCGTTGTCTTGGAGAATTATGATAAGCAAGGAATGAATGTATTCGACCCTTTTGCTCGTGATGGTACAGTTGGAACTTTGTACACATATACAGCTATAACCGTGAAGTGTGGGCTTATAATCCAATTATCCAACTATATCATAGTGCCACATTGCTGGAGTCCCTATGAGTCGATGTTCACAAGCTACCGATTTAATCCTAAAAATATAATAGAGGGGGATTTTGGGTTTCTCTATAATTTGTTGAACGACTTGGGTGGAGAAAAATGAACAAATGGTTTCTATATAGTTTAACTTTGATACTATCAATTGGGCTATGTACTTCTCTTGTATATGCTGCAAATAATCAGAGTCTGGAATGGGGCGTAAGTGCCAATCAAAGATTCGATTACAATCTGTATGTCGAACACAATAGTGAAAGTATTGGATACATATATGAAAGTGGCTCGAACATCCGTTACTATTTAGTTGTAGAAAGTCTACCTACAATTCCTGATGATATCGATCATGATGACGTTCCTTATGCTCCACAGTTTGATTGTTACTATCTAAATGGAACAGAAATATCATTTGAATTCTCATCTGTTATCGCATGGGATGCAAGGCCAATAGGGAACTGGGACTTACTCATTGATTTTTGGTTGGACACTCCTGTGATAAATGAGACTGATATAATCAACACACAGGACCTTGTAGGCTATAACTATACAACTTCCTTCGAGAATCGAACGACTCTCAAGACCATGCTCTATTCCAAAGTAAACGGTGTCCTTCATACTTTTCGTATGGGATTTTTCAATGAAACCCATCCTGAATACTACTCTCTACGCGAGGTCACGTTGGTAGCTGGTGGAGATGCATCCGTTCTCTACATCGGAGCAGCTGTTGGGATTGCTGTAGTTGTGGTTCTGGTCATCTTTATGAGAAGGCGATGATATAGGTGTGAACCTCACAACGCAAGAGGAAGGATAGACTGTTTCCACATTTTCGAATACTTCCTCCGGAGTAACATTTGAGTAGTCCGCATAAATCCTGAACCTTGAGGAAAAACAGATGAGTAGACTTCTCGCCTTTGAAGTTGGTCCTATACGTCCACCAAGCGAAGCTAGAAGTCTATTGATTAGAATAACTCGGAACTGCCATTGGAACCGCTGTTCTTTTTGTCCAGTTTACAAAAACAAGGAATTCTCAGTGAGACCAGTCGATGAGATCCTCTCAGACATTGATTTGTTAGACAAACATCTCTCGAATATTCGTGCGACCTTTTCATCTCCTCTTGATGTGACATCTGACAAGGTCTGGTCACTCACACAAAAGGTCGAACCAATAGAGCTTGTTGCTTTCGATTACGCATTGAAATGGTTTAATGATGGGATGCAGTCAGTGTTCCTCCAGGATGCTGATGCTCTCATAATTGGTGCCACGAACTTGGCAAACGTCCTCAGTCATCTTCGGAATAGATTCCCTTGGATTGAACGTATCACAACATATTCTCGCTCAAGTACGATTCTCAAGGTGGGCGAGGATGGATTGAAGGAGCTCAAAGATGCAGGATTGAATAGAGTCCATGTTGGGCTCGAGTCCGGTTCAGATGAGGTTCTGAAAATTGCAAAGAAAGGAGCATCAAAAGCGATGCACATCAAGGCTGGAATCATGATAAAGAGTGCTAATCTAGAGCTGTCAGAGTATATCATGCCCGGTCTTGGTGGAAAGCGCCTCTCAGAGGTTCATGCAAAGGAGTCTGCGGATGCACTTAATCAGATAGACCCTGATTTCATCAGATTGAGACCTCTTGCACTGACAGACCGAGCCCCACTATATTCTGACTTTGAATCCGGCAAATTCGTGAAGTGCAATGACATTGATATCGCACAGGAACTCATAATGTTCATCGAAGACCTCGAGGGAATCAACAGCATGGTTGTGAGTGATCACATTCTCAATCTATTTGCTGATCTCGAGGGCAAACTTCCTGATGGGAAAAAACACATGCTCTCAATCCTCCACGCATTCTTGGAAATGGATTCTGAAAAGCAGATTCTCTACAGACTTGGCAGAAGGCTCGGTCTTTTCAATCATCTCAAAGACATGGATGACATTAGAAAGATGGACAGAGTATTGCAGATTGCAGTTGATGAGGGTATATCAAGTGAGAACATCGATCTGGTAATTGATAGACTCATGGAGCGGTTCATTTGAGTGACTAAAGTCAACATATTCAAATTGAATTGGTGAAAAAGCATCAATGTAATATAGCGATGGAGAAGAATGTCCGGAGATGCTCCTATTCATTCTTCCGCATCGCGATTCACAGTCATGTAGAAACGACTTCGAACAAGCTATGGTATTCCTTACCATGGTTCATTAGGATTATCTGGAGGATCGTACATAGTTATCAAAAATAATCGGACGTACATCTTTTCAAACCATAACGAGATAACTGCTCATCAAGAATGACAATTGCTTTCTGGAACGCAACTCTCATTTTAAAAACACAGACCAGTGTCCTCCTAGGGGCAATATATTTGAACAAGAAGTCCTTAAGTCCAAATTACATTGAGGATACTTGATGACTGACATTAAATCTCAGACTTCAGCTTTATGGAGCGAATGTTCGAGAATAATAACGCAGCGTTTTGGGCTTCAGGCACCTCCTGTACCCAAATCAGTCAAAGTCATCGATGGCCATGATATTTCACGAATAGGTGGTCACTATTCTTCTACTAAAGATGAACTTCAACTCCACCCTGAAGTTGTGTCAGAAGTGATTCCACTCAGAGGAGTGATTTTTAGAGAGTGTTTCTTCCATTCTATGCCTCCTGAGCTCTGCTTCGAAGCGTCACGCGATATGGCGTTTGAGTTTGCAAGACAGATGCTAAAGAAAGAAGAGAGAACCAGCTGGATAATAGAGTGGCAGAAAATCCCTACAGAAAGAGTACGCGTAAACCTTCTCTACACATCATACAAGATGATGGAGTGGATTATTGCCTTAGGCGGTCAGTCTGAATTGGACTCTCTGGTGCATGAATTTGCGAGCATGGCTCGTTATGGTATATCGCTAGATTTCAATGAGTATGTTGATTACTTAACTCTAAGGGCTCAGAACATTGTTGTTGAGCTCGGTAACGCAGACCTGAAGATTATCGATGTTCTATTGAAAAATGAAACCGCCTCCTATCGCCAAGTGGCTAAAACTACTGGGTTAAGCGAATCTTGGGTATGTACACGAATCAATCGACTCAAACGGAAGTATATACTGAGGAGTGTCACAACTACTCCCTTTTCAAGAATCGGAATACGCACATTTCATGTTATGCTCGCTGGTCCCTCTCGGAGCGAACCTTCAAGAATCCTTGAAGGATGTCCATTCGTGTATGATGTTCGTTCAGTTCTCAATGGTCCTTGGCAGACAATTGCACGTCTTGCTATCCCAGATTGCACGGGAAATATCCAATCCCTTGATCAGATGTCATCGATGCTCAATAACAACGGCATAGCTGTCGATATTGCGGAAACTTATTCGGTTGGCATATCAAACTCGTTCTATCATTACAACACGGAAAAAAGAAGGTGGGAGATTCCTTGGATAGCGATGAGAGGCTGGGGTCACAAAATTACAGAAGAATCATTGCATCACGTTGTCGAGCGCATCGACCTGCCTGCAAAGACTACTGATGCGTATCTTGATTCTATAGATATGGAAATTCTTGCCCTTGTGAACAACAGAATCACATCTTCAAGAGCATTGAGAAAAAGGCTTGCAATTGGACAGGCTAAACTCTCGTCTCGCATCAAGAAGCTTAGGTCAGAGGATTTGATTCGTCGCGTTTGGAATGTTCAAAATCTTGGTCTTGTAGAGCGTGTTGCAATACGGGCAAATGATAGAGACACTGCTTCTATTCTTGATACCTGGGCAAGAGAACTGCCGCACGCTTTTCTACGTTATGAAGAGAATCGAAAACTACTCATGATGACTGATCTTCCTGCAGGAGGTTCCACACAATTGATGGACACCCTTCGTTCTCTCAAATGGGCTGTTATCGTATCACCTCTCAGTAGTGGGATCTGGGGCCAATGGCAGTTTCCATTCAGCCTCTGGGATGTTGAAAGTCAATGTTGGCAATCTCCAAAAGACGAAATCGCTACTTGGCTTGGTCGAGTGGGTGAAGAATGTGAGAATCTTGCTGTTGAAGCACCCCACTCTTCACGTGCCATATCACGTGTACGTCAGCAATATTGAATTCTGGTAGCAGCATTATTTGATATTATGAAAATCGTCAATAGATGCTACTAGTTTCAAGGTAGCTGGTTATTGAAACTCGTCTTTTGCCTTGTAAATATGCAGTTCTAGGGCATCATCAAGTGCTTATATAGTAAGAATACGCGATATATCTGGGGACCAGGGACCGATTTATTCGAGGAGTTCCTGTAGCGAAAAACATCCGGGGAGGGGGGAGACCAGTAGGAATGTGGAGAAATCAAAACTCCATATTAGATGCCTTGGTACTCTTTGGCATCCGTCAGATCAAAGAAAGTGAAAACGATCTTGTATGACGGAGAACAATGAGATAACTATGTACACCTGGAGTTTGAGAGATTTGACGAAGCAAAAAATCCATGTAGCATTTCTTGGAACACAAAAAACCCTAGAACAGTTGGCAATCCGGCGAAGTATTGATGAGCTGATTATTGTCTATCCTCAGGAAAAAACTGAGCTTGCTGGTAAAGCAATTGAATATTTCTCGAGCTTTGGAATCACCGTTGAATCAGTATGCGTTTTGTCCCATGATTTCTATAACACCCTTTCATCAATTTTGTCTGCTTTAAACCACCGTAAACTCGATGATTATCAAATTGAGTTTAGCATAACATCTGAGCATAGCACCATCATTCTGGCAGCCTGTGTCGCCGCGGCAATAGCAAAAGCCTCGATTCTGTGTGCAACTGAGATGGAAACACTGCATATATCTGAAGTGTGGCCATCTGAGTTGGTCAATCTTACGCTTAAGAAGCGAGAGATTCTTGACTATCTTGAGAATTCTGGCTTTCCAGTTGCTCAGAAAGAGATTTCACGAAATACAGGAATCAGACAATCTGGTATATCGCGGCACATTCGTGATTTAGAGCTCGCAGGTTTTGTGGAAAGAGACCGTGTTGCCAGAATAAAGAAAGTTCAGATAACAGAATTAGGCTCTGTCATACTTCATCACAAGCAACTTAGAAAGCGACGAGTATGGGATGCCTATTCTAATCGTTCCGTTGAAGGAGTACAGACGGTGGGCTGAATCAATGTGTAAGGTTGAAACTATTACGCCCATGTCTGGGGATGAGGCATTATTGAAAGATTACGCAAAGCTACAAAATGCTGTAGATTCTTTTGACAATCCTGAGCATAGTGAACTCCCTACAGGGTACTTCCAATCCTCTTTCTCATTTTCCAATGCTGATTTGTCTGAGGACTTCGTACTAGTTCGGAATAATGCGGGAGATTTGATAGCATCAGGGACGATTTTTACTGAAGATAACTCCTCACTTACTTCAAGATTGATGATTCAAGTCCATCCCCATTACAGATGTCAAGGTATTGGCTCCGAGGTATTGAATCATCTAGTACAGATCGGACTGAAGCGAGGTGCATCTGAATTTGTTTGCAGAGTTCCAAGCTTTCGTTCATATGCTGCCTCCTTTGTAGAAAAACATGGCTTCAAGCTCGATTATACATGGGTGAAGATGCAGATTGAGCTAAGGAATCCAGCACCAGTATTCCCCCACCCAATAGGATTGACAGTACGAGCACTCAATGTCAAGGAGGAATTAACAACATGGGCACAGCTTCAGAATACGATATTCAAAGAGTCTCCTGGCTATGAGGCTGTTAATGCAGAAATTCTTGACTCCATCATTAAGCACCGTATTTTTGATTCGAGTCTGTTGGTCATTGGTACATACTTCTCTGAGCCCATAGGATGCTGTTTGGGATTTTCGATTGAATCAATGAACAAAGAAAAAATCCTCCAGATTAAGGGGATGGGGGTCTTGCCGCAATTTCAAAGGAGAGGATATGGCTGCGCAATAGTGTCTGAAATTCTCAAGCGCGCATACATAAAGCAACATGTATCCTCCGAACTCGTGGTGCTAAGTTCCAATAGAACTGCAATTTCTCTTTACGAAAAGTGTGGTTTCAAAGAGAGTTACAAACTCCTAGGGTACAAAAAAACTGCTGCACAACAAGTAAAGGGAAGGGATGAGATTGGCTGATGACCTCATTGAGAATCTATCGAGAATTTCGAAAGATTCTCTCAACGAACTGAGCGTAGACATCTCTTGTGATCCTAATGTTGCTAATGAGAAACTAGTAATGATTTTGAACAAGAACAGTGGTTTAGCTCCATACTCTCATGAATTCAGCAAAAGTAATTTGGATCCCCAAATAATATCGGGTTTCATTTCAGCCATGACGAGTTTTATGGCTGTTATGATGGGTGAGCTACAAACGCAATGGAAGACAGAGTATGGCTCAGAATTAATGCTTCTAGTAGAGCATGGAGCATGGGCTATCGGAGTTCTTGTAGTATCAAGAGAAACCGCTGATGGTCGTCGTAGACTAAGGAGAGTTGTTCATGAGTTTGAAGATTATTTTACAGTCCTAAAGGACTCGGATGGTATTGAAGGAAGTGCCTTACACGATTTTGATGAATATGTTAGAAGGATTTTCGTGAATGATCAAATAACCGGTAGGACTTTGGTAATAAAAAATCCTGAGTGGAGACGCTCACTCTTCGCTTTTGATCTCCCAAGTACAGCTTTTGCAGTGTCAAAGATTCTGCTAGGATTTGAAGAAAAGCAAACGATCAAGGAAATAGCAGGATTCCAAGATCTTAGTTTAGAACACGCAATCGACCTTGTTTCTAAAGCATACTGGAACAAGGCTGCGTTTCTGAAATATATCCCTCCTGATGATGAAATTCTTACGCTTTCTGAGAGGTCATCTACCATCTTATTCCAAAAAGATAATCCGTTGAGATTGTCAAATGTGACTCTTAATGTGACAGCGCGTTTTGATGGCCGCACCTCTCTATCTCAATTAACAGAATATGTAGACAGTCAAGACCTAGAGGTTCTTTTGGATGAATTGGGCATTCTGATCAACAGAGGTTTTCTACAAAGAATCTCATTAGAGCAACATCGAATCCTACTCAGTGAATCAATTCTCTCATTTCTTGTTTCTGAAGGGGCCTCGATTATCGGTACAAAGAAAATGAGAGAGATTTTTGAAACAATTCGAAAGATGTGGGGCAACCGCCATCCACGTATATATAGAATTATGTTGACAGCCAAGATGCGTGTTCATTCTATATTCGACGCGAACATGACAACTGATGATTTGGATGAACTAGCCAACGCATTAGAGGTATTCATTCAAGAATTGAGTGAACATCTATCAACAATATGTGGCAAACGTGCTGTTGAGAAATTATTTCTTAAAATGAAAAGTTACCAAATTGGCCCACAATGATTACTCATGGCTTTGTAATAGCTGGGTGTTTATTGTTGCATTCCTCCGAAGGTTAATATGCCTAATCGTCGTGACAACATGTTACACATGACCTCCGAAACGCCATCACAGATGAGAATCCTATTCAAGAAGTTTGACATCCTGATATTCTACATTATCGCCTTCCTGATTACTTGGGGAGGATGGCTGGTAATGGACTTCGTATTCGCTTCTTTTGGGCAGGAACGGAACTTCGTCGAGTTAGTCGCCGAGGGATATTACTTCATGATATTCTATCCCTTTCTTGCCATCGGAGCAGTATGGGGCCCCCTCCTCTCGGCTTTCATTGTTTATAGAGTGAATTATGGAAAAGCTGGTACAAGAGGACTACTGAAGAAGGTCTTTAACTGGCGAGTAGCACTTCCATGGTACATTATTGCTTTTGGCGTGCCAACTCTCATCAAGTACGGAACCTTCTATCTGAATGTCTGGTTTCTTGGAGGTACATTTGTTTCAGACTTTGAGAGAGTTTCAGTTCTAGCAATCCTGATGGTATTTTTTGGGGAACTTGTCCCATCGGGAGGCCAAGAAGAAGTAGGTTGGACAGGCTTTGCTCAACTGAGATTGCAACAGCAGATGCCTGTGATTCCTGCAACTCTGATAAAGGCTCTAATGGGTTGGATATGGCATCTTCCGTTATATCTCGCCTTTACTTGGAGTGGCGCATTTGGCTCTGATATATGGTTCTTCTTAGCATTTTACATCGCCCTTGCATTCATTTACACTTGGATCTTCAATAATACTGACAGTGTTCTAATCCCTGCACTTTTCCATGCTACTTTCAATACGATTGGAACCTTCGCAATAACAAGCTACACCTCTTGGGGCAATGTATCAATCGGTCTAATCATATTTTGTGCAATAGCTTACATTATTGTCTTCATTGCATTCATCAGGGATGGAAAGAACCTTACGAGAAAGGAACTGCCAACAATTGTACCAGCACAGTTCCAAGAATTAAGGGACTCAGAAAAGGTGACTGCTCCATCCTTCGAAGAGCATAATTCAGGAGAAAAACTTGAATCCGAGGAAGAGGAATAGCTAAACCTCAGAACGATATGAAGAAGTTTCCCTATCATAGATTAGTGACTATCAGATATCTTTCTACATCTGAACAGTGATTGGATAGGGAAACTATCTCTAAACCTATCAGTGTTTACAATTACATTGGCCGCTGTGTAAATAGTCTTACCTTGGTCACTTGCTGTGACACTTGTCTTTTTTCTTGGGTCTTTTTGACACTTTCTGGTTTGATGGCTTCAACCATAGTTGTTTCAAGTTCGCCCTTGGTAACTCTGAGATGAATCTTATCCGTAATGGAAGAGATGACGTTTCCAGGTACAATAATATCTACATCTGCTTTCAGTCCAAACGCCTCAAGCTTCTCTTCGATGAAACTTCCACCGACAATCATTGACACAGCTCCTGAAACATCAAAATCAATATCGATGGCATATCCCACTTTCTTTCCGTGATTATCGATGATTTCCATCCTTTCAAGAACCGAGTATCTAATGTCCCCTTTCGGAATTGCGTCCTTATCTAATGTTGTCTTGAGCTGATTGACAGAGGTGTCAAGATGTACAGATTCTCCAATCCTCTTTATTTTGGAGCCATCAAAAACAGGATCTCTATCCTTTCTGATACTTAGGGACTCGAGTAGTTCTTCCCATTTTGGACCAGCAAGTATGAACTTTGAGAGTTTTAATTCTCCATCAAACTTGAAGGTAAGATCACCTATTTTGCCTATTTTTCGACCTGATGAATCAAGAACATCCAATTTCATTAAATCATTACAACAAATTGACTGCTCGACTTTCATTGATATAAACCTCTAAAATTTGTTCTAAATCACTGAATTAAGCTCTTCTATAAGGACACGAAATGAAAGCTGGGTGGTGAATTCTACCTTTTCTTTCATAGGAACTATCTATACTAAATGAGTATGATTGAAAATCTTGATTCAATGTTGCTCTCAAGGTTCTTCTTATTTACACATTTGATTCGTCTGGTCAAGATAACAGATGCGAACATACGTTTTTCTATATAATAGATTTGCTGACTTCGAGATTACACCTCTCCTCCTATTTCTTAGGGAGAAGACTGAGATCATCACATTCTCCTTTGAAAGGGGTGTTCTGCAAAGCGAGGGGCAATTGAAAGTAGTTGCAGACAAGTCAATAGATGACGTTGATCCTAATGACGTTGACCTTCTCATCATTCCAGGTGGCGAACCTGAACCCTATAAAGACCGTATCGAACTCCACAAACTACTGAAGAGAATCCAACAAAATGGTAAACCAATTGCAGCTATCTGCGGTGGACCTGGTTTCTTGGCTCATGCTGGACTCCTAAAGGGCTTGCGAATCGCGCATGGCTATGCCTCTGAAGAAGCCGAGCGAGTATTTGAAGGAAGTATGATTACGGATGAAGATGTTGTCGTAGAGGGTAATATAATAACTGCCCGAGGGCAAGCATTTGCTGAGTTCGCCGTCGAAGTCTACCGTCACCTAGGTTTCTTCCAAGACGAGGAGGAGGCTACAAATGCATTAGCTTGGTTGAAGAACAAGCGATAGTTTCCTAATTTGAGAACCTGCTGCTATTTTCTACTCACCTAATTGATTCAGTGAACTTCTCTAGAATCTCAGCTGCAGTGATGAGGCGAGGCGCCACGCACTTGACAAACGAGTCTGGATCATCCATTGCTTTTTGTGGATTCTCTCTATACTTTCTAAGAGCTATTTCTCCATTATAGTCAACGGTAGCTAGTCGAATGCAGAGTTCCTCAGGAACCATCCCGAAATCAGATCCGGGCAATGTGGCAACGCTCCAATCGCGCAGAAGCACTTCTGATATATCCATTGATGTTTTTATCCCCTTGGCTGCCATTTGCTCACGTTCACTATTCCAGTCAGGAAATAGATAGAATGCTCCCATTGGAGCTGGACATCTGATGTCACAACTCCGTAAGCGTTGATGGGTGTATTTTGTTATGATTTCAGAGATTGCAGTGCAGTCTCTAATATAATCTAAGATTTCCTGATTTGGTCTATAGGCCTCAATTGCGGCGTATTGTATGGGTGCTGCTACACAAGACCATGTATTGCTTGCAATAGTCAGTATAGACTCCAAAAGCTCTGATTCCTCCGCAGGAAGTATGATGGTGCCAACTCTGAACCCTCCTGCTGAACGGTCTTTTGAGAGACCTCCTGTAATCAACGTACCCTCTGGATAGTATTCCGCAATACTATGATGCTCATATTCTCGGTATGTCAATAATGCATAGATTTCATCCGATAGAACAATAACATTGTTCTCTTTTGCCACATTAGCCAATTCTTTCAACTGTGCCTTTGAGTAACTCTGACCTGTCGGATTATTCGGGGTATTAATCACCAGTATTTTCTGATCAGCAGTGTGCGTCCAATGTTCCTTCAATGCATTTTCGAATATTTCAGATGTCATCAAGTACGAGGTTTCGTGACTAGTTCTGACATAGCAGATCTCCTTGCCCAAGAGCCGAGCCTGTTCATCATAACTGACCCATGATGGGGTAGGAACGAAAAGTGGACCCTGAAGAGCCATCATTGCATTGTAGAGAAGAACTTTGCTTCCAGGTCCAACAACGATTTGATTTGGTGTGACATCAAAACCATACATGTTTTCATAGAATCTACATATTTGTTCACGAAGAGGTAAGATGCCCTGAGTAGGAAGATAATTCCTTTGGTGTGCATTGTCGCACAGAGCTTTTTGGATTATAGGATGTATCGGGAATGGCGATTCGCCAAAGCCCAAATGAAAGACTTCCTTGCCACTCTTACGAAGTTGCTTTACTGTTTCATTCATGACCAGTGTTGCAGAGCGCTTTGTCTTCTTTCCAGCTGCAGTTAAGAGCATTTTACCACCTTCTCTCTTTCAGAAATAGCACGGACGCTACTCCCAAATAAAGATACTAGCATGATAGAGATAGTGTTTAGTCATCTTACAACTGCACAGAATCAGAAAGTTAAGATACAAGCGCCTTCATATCATGCTTCATCCGGTATTGTATCTGAGGCGTTTCGACAATGGAGAAACTAATTATAACAGTTGCACCTACAGGATCTGTTCCTGCAAAGAAAGATACACCATACTTGCCTACTACTCCTGATGAGATTGCAGAAACAGCTTATCTCTGTGAACAGGAAGGGGCTTCTGTCATTCATGTTCACTGCAGGGATGAGAATGAACGACCCACCTCAGATTCTCATTTATTCAAGGAGACCGTGGACAAAATTCGAAAACGGACAAAGCTCCTTGTGATGGTTTCAACAAGTGGCGTGGCAGGAAAATCAGACGAGGAACGTGCTCAACCCCTTGTCGTAAAACCCGAGATGGCAAGCCTCACTACCGGTTCGTTAAATTTTGCTGGGAGAAAGCCTTCTATCGTCTATCTCAATAGTTGGGAGACTGTGACATTCTTAGCTGAAAAAATGCATCAGCTCAAGATTAAGCCAGAACTAGAAGCATTTGATATCGGTTTTATTCATCAAGGAATCAAACTACTTCGGCAGGAGCTTGTCGAAAAGCCTCCGCTCTTCCAGTTAGTTATGGGTGTTGATGGTGGTATTCCTGGAACAATCGATAATCTCTTGCACATGACTAGACAATTGCCGGAGAATTCTGTATACACTGTAGCAGGAGTTGGAAGATCTCAGCTCAACATGACAAATCTCTCGATTGGTATTGGTGGGCATGTTCGGGTCGGACTCGAAGATAATATCTACTACTCGAAAGGCCAGCTTGCCCCGAATGAAGACTTTGTTGCAAGAGTCAAACACATGGCTGAAACTCTAGGTCGTGACGTGGCAACTCCTGAGGATGCAAGGGTGATTCTTGGGCTTAAACGCAAGAAATAGGATGTTTCTGACAATACTTTGAGTAGCTATAATCAACTAATTCTTACAACAAATTGTTACTGTACCTTCACAGTAACAATTGTTTATATTATAAATAATCAATTGAATTATCAATATAGAAGGTGGTTTGGAAATGATTTCAGACAAAGAGCTTGCAATAGAATTAGGTTTCCATAGGCTCACAAAGAGTCAGATGATTGTTTTGTCTGTATTAAGAGAAACTGGAAAGAATGGCGTTACACCTAAGCAACTCATAGATAATGTTACATTTGCACCAAGAACTGTTCGGTATGCCCTGAGGAAACTTCTCAAGAAGCGCCTTATCAGAAGGTATCCGTGTCTGTCAGATATGCGTCAGTGGATCTATCTTCCTGCATAGAGAGATATGGGTCATTATCCTGCTCGGACCTCAATCTTGCCGATGCTCTCTTCTCCTGCAAAGAGCACTTTTCCATGAGCTTTGACCAGTTCTGAATAGATGTCAATTGGATTCTCAATACTTGCAAGAATATTTGCATTATAGGCACAGATAGCTGTCATAGGTATATCAAGTACTGTATGAAGTGCTCTTTCATAATTGATCAATTCTTGGATTAAATTGTATTCGATAAAACAACTCATCTCCCCAGTTACCCGCATTCCTTTGAAGCCCTTGGAGAGTGCTTTGGTATACGTCCTATTCCAGAAATCCAACGTATGGTCAAGATTGAATTCTCCATCTACGATGTATACGTCAGTATAGTTGAATATCTGAAGAGCACCGCTGTCTTCGTGTATCTTAACATCAAGCCCGTAGTTTGACATAGCATCTCTAATCTCAGCAACTGATTCTTCAGAGCATACATAGGCTGCTGCCTCATCTCGGTCTAATCCATCTGCAATATATGCAAACAGAGTTTCGTGCTTGGTTTTAAGAGAATCATAGAAGAGGACAACATGGTCTCTTGGTCTCAGCCTATTTAGGATTCGTGTCAGTTTCTGAGTTGGCGCGACAGAGAGGTCTCTCCAGTCCAATGCATCACGAAATTGCTCCTCAAAGTCTCTATTTACAATTCCAATCAGACTATGATCATTTGTCCAGAGACATGCTCCATCGCTAAACGAACCACCTGCAGAGGTTGTAATCATTGCTTGCTTCTTGTCAATGAGAATATAGCGGCTAGGAATATTCTCTGAATAACGAACAGTAAATGAGTTGTGCGGAATCTGTTTTTTCAAATACTCAGGTATTAATCCGATCTCCTCTGGACATTCAGTCAGGATACGCACGTCCACATTCTTTTTCTTTGCTATCTTGAGAACATCCCCAT
The DNA here is from genome assembly GCA_029858305.1 of Candidatus Thorarchaeota archaeon. GTDB lineage: Archaea > Asgardarchaeota > Thorarchaeia > Thorarchaeales > Thorarchaeaceae > SMTZ1-45. Next base: position 72,462 of record JAOUFI010000004.1, on the reverse strand, counting down.
AGGACAAAATGAATCGAAAAGCATTCTCAAAGGAATCTACAAAATCCACGCTCTTTTTGGCATCTACGATGGCTGAATTGATTTTTCTTGATAGAACGTCTTTTTCCGATATCAAAACGAAATGAGACTGTTCTTCCTCAGGTTTTTGCCCTCGAACGACATAGTCGAACTTCTTGAGAACCTCCTCTTTCTTTGAGATAAGTTCTTTCAACTCATGACTGGCTTCTTCCTCTTTCATTTTAAAAAGCGTATTGAGTCCTTCTTGGAGAGGAAGTGCTTTGACCTTCACAGGTCTCCCAAGAATTCGCTCGATAAGACCTACTCTCTCGAGTTTTGGTATTGTCCTGTAGACTTCCTCGCGGCGTATATCAGCTTGTTTAGCTATTTTACTTGCTGTAGTAACACCAATCTGAAGAGCAGTAATGTAGACTTTTGCCTCGTAATATGTTAGGCCAAATTCAGACAGCAGCTTGGCGCTATCCTCTAGCAATGTCAGGATACATATCCCCTTACGAATATTATTGAAAACATGCTTTATTCTATAATTATCCATTTAGCATTTTGGTAAAGATGGAAAATGCAGATTTAGTTAGTATCACACAGAGAATATAACATCTCATGTTCTTCGATTTTTATAGTACCCCTCGTCAGAGAGAACAAGGGGTATTGATATGATTAATCAATGCGGAGCGTGCGGATCCACAGAGAACCTGCAGTATGTCTATGACTCGTTTTGTGAGGCTGGCGAGTGGAGATGTAATAGCTGCTTAGGTACTCGATTTCCTGAAGGGTCTCGGATTGTCAAGTTTACTGATAAATCGCATCCCCTACGACCGTCATATTATATGGCTATTGAAACACAAGAGGACCTGGATCTCATTTTGACAGTCGGGCACAGGGCTCAAAGACTTGGAGTCAAGGGAATTGAAGCCTGTTTTTACGCGGCGTTTAAACACGGTCGTCCTATTGGGCCAAATGCTTTTAGTCTAGGTCATCCTGACAGCGAATTCAAGTTGAGGTCATGTGTGGATAGTCTAAGAATGCATCTTGAAACATCTAAGAAATTCGAATCATTTGGAGCGAACCATCCACAAGAGATAATCTGGTCCAAATCTATACAATTGAGTTCAACTTAGTATCTCAAGCCATCTCAGGATTTAATCCAACAATATTACTTCGATTTCTTCGCCTTCCTCGATTACATCCAGATTGACAGGCAACATAACATAACCATCAGCTTGTGCCATGCTTGTTATGGCACCTGAATGCTTGAATACAGGGTAAGCTACACCGTTTTCCAATCGTACTGTGAGGAATTGTTTTCGCCCAGATGAGGATACAAAACGCTTGCTCATTTTGGCTCTGACTGTCTTCTCCACATTCTCAGATAGGCGAGCCATCTTCCGAATTGCAGGAGCAAGCAATATGTATGCATTGCTCAAACACGATGTTGGATAACCTGGCATCCCGAAAACTGGCTTTCCGTTAATTATTCCAAAGAGTGTCGGTTTTCCTGGTTTTATCTGGACTCCATGGAATAGTATTTCGCCCATGTTTTCCACTATATTTGACAGAAGATCCTTCTCTCCAACCGAACTACCACCCGAGAAAACTATCATATCCGAATTGACTGCTTTCTCTATTTCTTCCCTAAGCTTTTGCAAATTGTCAGATACAATCGGGTGTCTATATACTGTAGCACCATTATTTTTGAGAACTGCTTCTAGAGTGAAAGAGTTCACATCATAGATCTGACCCGGGAGAAGTGCCTCCCCTGGAGGAACAATCTCGCTACCTGTGGCGATTACACTGACTGTTGGTTTCTGATAAACTTCTACCTGCGTTCTGCCTAAAGCTGCTAGTGTACCTATCTTTGCAGGAGTAAGTGTGCTGCCTTTTTTAATCACCACATCTCCTTCTACTATGTCTTCTCCTCGCTTCGACATATTACCCCCGGGGTATACCGGTTTCGTGATATGGATTTGATTGCCATGTCGTTCAGTGAACTCCACCATCACGACTGCGTCAGCACCAAGCGGCATTTGTGATCCTGTGGCAATTTGTAGACAATGACCCCTTGCGATAGTGATATCTGAAACCTCGCCGGCATGGACTACGCCATCTAAAGCTAAAAAGACATCCTGTTCTGTTGCCCCGAATGTATCTTCAGCAATGACAGCATAGCCATCCATCGCAGCTCTATTGAATGGGGGCACAAATCTATCAGCCACAACATCATGGGCCAAAACTCGACCTATGGCTTCATGAACCAATATGACTTCAGTACGATCAATCATAGGAGTTCTTAATAGAATGAGCTTCTCAGCCTCTTCTTGGGAAACCAGAAGTTTGAAGGGTTCCATCTCTTTCATCTGTCCATCTCCCATAATAGATGTCCAATACCTGGCAGAATTATTTCAGTAAGGGCAGTACGAACAGCATTCTTTGATCCTGGCAAGCAAAAGACGACCTGCTTCTTGATAATACCTGCTGTAGACCTACTATAGATACCTGCCACTCCCACGTCTTCGTAACTGAGGCGTCTAAAGTGTTCTCCAAAACCTGGAAGTGACTGCTCAAACAATGGAGCTAGTGTACTGACCGTTTTGTCTTTCTTACTCACACCTGTGCCACCACTAGTGAGAATCACCCTAATATCAGAATTTTCAGCGTACTTCTTGAATATATTTTCAATCTGGCTGTTTTCATTTTTCACAATATCATATGCTTTTACTATATGCCCAGCTTTCTCTATCAACTCTTTAGCGATCTTGCCTGATTCATCTGTTTCCTTTGTTCGGCTGTCACTGACAATTAGAACTGCGAATCCGGCTGCCACCTTTTGATCCCGTCTATGTTCGTTCATCAAGGCTAGTCGTCCTTCTTCTTAATTGTGACTCTTACATTCTCGATTCTAGCAGTTGGATATTGGCCATTCTCATCTTTCTCTAGATACTTTACCATATCCCACACTGAGAGGAGCGCAGTGGTTACTCCTACAAGCGCTTCCATTTCTACACCGGTTGCATATGTTGCTGCGACTCTACAACATGAATGAATCCTGTCCTCATCAAAATCAAAACTGATTTGAACCGATGAGAGTGGAACTTGATGGCATAAAGGGATAATCTCAGATGTCTTCTTTGCAGCCATGATTCCTGCGATTTCCGATACTGCGATAACATTTCCTTTCTTTGTGGTGCCCTTCCGTATTTCAGCAACGGTCTCAGGACGAAGTATGACCTCTCCCCTAGCTTCTGCAAACCGATGTACTATCTTCTTCCCTGATACATCTACCATCTCTACAAGGTTCTCTCTACTTGTCATTCTTTCTATCACCTATCCAGTACTCGCCTTCCTCCGTGATTTCCTTCTTCCATATATGAACGAACTCCTTGAGCCGTTCAATGGCGTATCGACAACCTGCAAATGCTTCGGGTCGATGCCCCGCGCCAACTGCTATGAGAACAATATTCTCACCAACGCTTAGAGAACCAACTCTATGAACGATAGAAACATCTGTCACTCCAAACTTCTCTATTGTTTCATCTCTGACTTGTGTGAGTTGTCTGATAGCCTCTTTCTCATCAGATTCCAGCTCGATTCCTAGAACTGCTCTGTCGTCAGTCATATCTCTAACTGTTCCAAGAAATAAGACAATGCATCCCATGGATGGCTTCCTTGTTTCAGCGATAATCTGATCAATTTGAAAATCTGCTTCTGTAACCTCTATCATCCTATGTGTTCATCTCGCCAGTATGGTTCCCTGTTCTTGACAGCCTCCTTGAATGCCAGCTCTAGTGATCCCTTATTAGAATGGACTCCATCTTCAAACAAGATTTCTACAAGGTTATCGCTACGTAACAAACAAGGCTTTAATTTTCCGTCTGAAGTGACTCGTAAGCGGGTGCATCCTTCACAGAACATTGAATTATGCATTGGTCTCACCACTTCTATTTTTACTTCACAACCGTTGTTCATTTTGACTACATACTGTTTCCTTCTGTGTATGTGGCTTTGGTCAGTTCGAATTGCTCTCTTGCCAATCTCGTCTTCAATCGAATCTAGATTGAACCATAGTTCTCTTCTCTCAGAATCGTCATTTGGCATGTGTTGCAATTCTATGAGTTGCAGTATACATCCTGTTTCCGCTGCGAACTCCATCATATCCATAATTTCACTTTCATTGAAGCCATGAAGAACGGTCATATTCAGTTTGACAGGGGAAAGACCAACTTCGACTGCTCTCTTGATGCCTCTCTTGACAGTTTCCAGATTATTCGTGCCAGTGATTCTATGATAGGTATCTTCTTTCAAGGAATGCAGACTGATGTTTACTCGTGAAAGACCTGCCCTCTTTAAATCAAGAGCCTTATCTTCCAAGAGCGTTCCATTCGTGGTCATCGATAAATCTTCTACCAATGGGGATACCATACGGACTATGTCAAGAATGTCTTCTCTAAGGAGAGGTTCCCCACCAGTCAATTTCAAACGGCGAACACCATGTCTGGTTGCATGAACAACAATCTTTTCAATTTCAGTCAGTGTCATCTCAGATTTTGGATGTGATTCGCCTTCGTGGTGGCAAAAGAAGCAAAAGTGATTACATCTCTGTGTCAGGGATACTCTGAGATAGTCCACTGGACGCCCGAATCCATCTATATATGTTTGATTTGCTGGAGTTTGCTGTTCAGACTCTAGGGTGTTTGAATTCGAGTTTGACATGGTTTGGAGCTTGTGTTTTGTTGACAAAGATAAGTGTTATGTTTGGTCATGCATTTCGGGAGTAACTCCACCGAGAACCTCTTTGTCTTGATTCACTAGAACACTCTTACAGAGGATGCCTTGAAAGTCACATACACTTCATCCTTAAGATTAATGTCAAGCTTCTCTCTAGAACGTCTTGTTATTTGAACTGTCATACTCAATCCTACATCAACTGTCAGGAACACGGTAGAATCGCGTTCATCGATGCCAATGATTTTTCCTATCAGACAATTCCGCGCACTGGTAAACACCTCTTCTCTTGAAACAATAATATCGTCGGGGGGAATCATTACTGTAACGTTACCTTCTCGCTTTGAAAGGGCTTCTATTTCTACACCATTGCCTAAGTCAATCTGTACAAGCATTCCGTTTTGAGTCATCTTGCCACTTGCTTTTGCAGTTCCTGAGTACGTGTTCATCTTGAATTCTTCGTGCAGGAGGCTGTCAAGTTCTGTTCTGAATATCTCGCTCACTGTACCGATCTTCTGAATCCGACCTTGTTTCATCATAGCCGCCCTATTAGCTAGAACTTGAGCCTGCAGAATGTTATGAGTCACCATCACGGTAGTTGTGCCTCGCTCTGAATTGAGCCGCTGGAGCGTGGACTCAACAATTTCAGCGCTCTCACTATCTAGATAGGCTGTTGGCTCATCAACAAGTAAAAGCTCAGTATCCAGGACAATTGCCATTGCTAATGTAGCTCGACGTTGTTCTCCTCCCGAGAGATTTCTTCCTAATCTGTCCTGTAAATTGGCCAGTTGTACCATCTCAAGCACTTCCAGCACTCGTTTCCGGATCTCTTCTTCAGCCATACCTCTTATTCTAAGTCCATATGCCACATTTTTGAAGAGTGTCGTGTTGAAAAGCACTGGCTTCTGGAAGACCATTGGAGCCTGCCGTCTTAATGCATGCCTGTTTGATTTTTCCATGAGTTCTCCATGGAAATACACCTCTCCTGCTGAGGGATTGAGTAGTCCTGCAATGACTCTGAGCGCTGTGGTCTTCCCGGCACCATTTGGTCCAATAACCGAAAACATCTCCCCCGCGTGAATATCAACATTGATGCTATCCAGAGCTTTTACAGTTCCGAATTCTACTGTGACATCTCGAAGTTCAACTATTCCCATAGCCACCACTGAACCCGTCGCTTCAATATATTCAAGCCAGCATTGACAATGAGAATAAGCACGATCAGAATCACTGTCAAACCCAGCCCAAGGGCTATTTCACCCCTTGTCGTTTCAAGAGCAATGGATGTTGTTAGTACTCTTGTGATTCCCCTGATATTTCCACCAATCATCAGTGCCACTCCAAGCTCAGCAATTGCTCTGCTAAAACTCGCAGATATAGCTAAGAGTAATCCGCCAACTGACTCACGGACTACTGAGAAAGCAGCAGCCTGCTCATCAGCGCCCATAGTAAGAGCGAGGTTGCGGATGGATTCATCCACGCCCAATAGTGTTTCTGTGGTGACACTAATCATTATGGGAAGGACTAGAATCGTCTGTCCCACGATTATTCCAATAGGAGTGTAGAGCATGTGAAGGAATCCCAATGGTCCTGCATTCGAGAAAACAAGGTAGAGAAGGAGACCCAATGCCACTGTTGGAATGCCTAATAATGAGTTGAACACTCCGATTATTGCATGCCTTCCTCTGAACCGTTTAAGTCCCAAGACTAGACCAACGGGAAGGCCAATCACGGATGCAAAGAGAGCTGCTGAGCCGGATATGAAAAGGCTCTGTAGGGTTATCTGCAACAGGTCACTCTCTACTGTCATTTACTTCATCACTCCTTACTTTTTTTTCTAGATGTAGAGACCGAAATCTCCAGACCGCCATGCTGGAGGGCATTCATATAGTTGACCGCCCTCATCAAAGAAAGAATAGTCGCGTATCCATTCAAAAATCTGAGCTGGGGCTTGATCCTTGATTATATTTACCGCCGGTAAGAATAATCCTTGGCCATAATCTGCGACCCCATAGGCTGCAATTAACGCTTGGGCAGTATCATTCACCAGCCACTTTATGAAATCCATTGCTAATGCGAATTTTATACTAGTTACAGTTATGCTGTTAACAGCTATACCACTGTAGACATTGAGAAGATCTTGACCTTCTGCAACGAGCTGTTCAAGTGTTATCAGGCCATCAGCTTTGTATTTGAGATATGTTCCAATGTCTGATAGGGTGTACAATGATTGCTCATCTGCTATATTTAGGGTGGAACCCATTCCAAGCCCTGATGAAATGAACCAAAACTCATCCTTGAGTTCTGTGTAATTATAACCTGCCGCAGTCCACAGAGCTATCTCTTTTGAGTTCGTGCCAGATAGATCATCACGACTCACCCAAAGGCTCGTATTATGCGCGTGTCCGTATGTGTAGATTGCTTGAAGGGCTTCTATAGGATCCGTCTGATTTATGCCCACCACATCTGCAGATGCCCCGACAATAGCGAAGTAATTGTATGCGAATATCTTTCTATTTACACCATACCCCTCTTGCATGAATGCTAATTCCTGAGAAGGTGAGTGTACTAGAATCATATCTGCGTCTCCATTCTTTGCGTGAGTTATAGCGATTCCAGTCCCTGCAGAAATGAATGCAAGAATCACGTTCGGATTTCTCTGTTCGTACGTATCTTTGATTAAGTCGAGCAGACCTGTATCATAGAGGCTCGTCGTTGTCGAGATTGTGAGTGTTTCTTTTCCCTCAACTTGACTCAGGTAAAGGTAGAACGCCGCTCCACTCAAGATGACTGCAATCACTGCTATCGTGGCAATTATCCGTGATTCTCTGCGCATATTTTATCACCAACGATATGTTTGATTGAACACATCGACACACACGCCATTATGTCGCATATTTTACTGTTTCGGATGAAATCTAGCACAATACTCAGTATTCAAGAATGGAATCTACTTGTCCATTAAGATTGACGTTAATTGTCCAAACATCATTTCTTGTTTGACCGATAGTGTTTTACATATCGATCAAATGGTTGTAGAGCAATCATGTTAGTTGCGAAGATGAATGTGTGAGTTCTATGGCAAACATGGATGGTAAGATCTGCATTATAACCGGTAGTAATTCTGGAATAGGCAAAGAAACTGCTCTTGCCTTGGCAGAGATGGGTGCAAGTGTGATTATGGCAGTACGCAATCTTGAGCGTGGACGAGCAGCGCTTGATTCCTTTCATCATGAAACTAAAGAATTGCAAATTGAACTGATGCAATGTGATGTTGCATCTAAAGCATCAATTGAAAGGTTTGTATCGGAGTTCAAGAGCAACCATAATTCTCTACATGTGCTCGTGAACAATGCAGGTGCAGTCTTTAGTAGACGTCAAATGACGGAAGATGGTTTTGAACGCACGTTTGCAGTTAATTATCTCGGTCCCTTCCTTTTGACGAGACGCCTTCTACCCCTGCTCAAATCCAGTGCGCCATCACGGGTAATCAATCTCTGTTCTGGATTGTACAAATCCGGTGATTTTGTTTTAGACGATCTCCAGAGTAAGAGAAAATACAGTTCTCAGAAAGTCTATAGAAATGCCAAATTGCTCCTATTGATGCATACTTATACTCTTGCTCGAAATCTAGAAGGAACTGGTGTAGCAGTTAATGCAGTCCTCCCTGGATTTGTGGCAACAAATCTAGGAAAGAATAGTGGCAGCCGTATGCAGGGTCTCATGTTTGGGATGATGAAGCCCTTTCAATTGAGCCCGAAGGAAGGCGCTGAGACATCAGTGTATGTTGCAGTATCGTCAGATGTAGAGGGACTATCTGGAAAGTGCTTCTCAAAGAAGCAAGTAGTGACCACTACAGAAATCTCTAATGACGAAAGTCTTCAAAAACAACTGTGGGCAAAAACCATTGAGATTTTAGGGCTTACCGACTATTAAGGGAATGAATCGTACTCTTCTAGTAACGGAGATTTCTAAAAACAGCTGTGAGATGATCTTGCTTCCACTACATTATGAAAATTCTAATTCCACATGTTTTTAGGTACTGCCAGATCTAAATTTCCTCTTACAATTAGGACAGATAATCAGTGAACCTGATTGTTCAATTTCATTATTGGCGATAGATTTTTTGCAGAAGGGGCATTTGATTTCCGAAATAACACGGTCTGCATGCCATATTCGTAAGAAATCACGAAATCCCACATACTTACCTCAGAAGTAACTGCTCTCCAATCCGTATAAAGTTTCATACCTTCAATCCTAGTAATGAATTATCGCCTCTGAGATCGACAGGAAATTTTCTGCCTATAGTTATCGGTATCATCCTATCTCTTCTACCTTTATTCTCGGGATTCTTCGGAAATTAGAAAAATGGCCTTTTCCATAGCTGTTAAGTGAGCAAATTCTGATGGCACGTATATTCTAACAGAGATGCTTTCAAATGACCCGAAAATCAGACCTTGGTAGATTTTCAATCATAACAAATCCATCAGAAGAGGATGTGATCGAGTTCCAAAAGGGATTTGAATCATATAATCTCAAGCAGACAGATGGAGAATTCAACAGTCCCAAATACTGGATTAGTGTTGTACTCAAAGACCATGAAGGTAGGATTGTAGGTGGAGTTATGACAAGCATGGTTTACTGGACCCAGTACCTCGATGTTCTCTGGGTTGATGACAGGTACAAAGGGTTGGGCTATGGGAAAGACCTTGTTCTAGAAGCAGAAAGAATAGCGAAAAGAAATGGATGTCTGGCATCTCAGACATATACATTCTCGTGGCAAGCTCCTGACTTCTATCAGGCAATAGGCTACAAAATGATAGCTACCTATGAAGGATATGTGAATGGAATTAGGGAATACATCCTTATGAAACGTCTTGATACGATTGATTATAATTCATTGAAGAAGAAAATCCCTTCTCGGTTTGGTATCTATGAAGATTCGACGGAAGAATCTCAGAAAATCGTACATGCAGGAATGGGAAAGCATGTGGATGAGCAGGTTGGAGAACTACGGAGGGAAAATCGAGAGCTTGAAATCAAATCGATCATTAAGAATGACCACGGGCAAGTAATTGGCGGCATATTAGGATATACCACTCTCGGGACCATGAATATTGAAGAATTCTGGGTCGATGAGAGATATCATAGTCAAGGCTATGGGACGGGTCTCTTGATGAAGGCAGAAGCACTTGCAAGAGACAATAACTGCATTGCCGTTCAGACAGCATGCTTCACATTTCAGAATCTTGAATTTTTCCACAAACACGGATATAGTGCATATGGAGTGTCAGATGCCTATCCAAACGGAGTGAAGGAGTACTATCTGATTAAGAAGTTTTGACAGATCCAGCACGTTGGCGAAATGTCCAGAAAAATTTACTACCATCATATGTCGGCTGAAGAGTCAAATACCATCTCAATCCATGAATCAACATGTCAACATTGTCTAATGAATTGAAAGACATGGCTATGGAAACGGGCTTTGTCTCTATTGGAATCACGAAACCAGAGATGCTCCGTGATTTGCCATATGGCTGGGTTGGGAAGATTCGTAGACTAAACAATCTTGAGGAAGAATTGCAGACGGTGAAGTCAGTCATATTACTGGCATGGCACTCATGGGATAAGACGTTTAACTTGAATGTTGAACCTCCGAAGGATTGCAAAGATGAATCACATTATGAGAGCCACTACTTCTCTGATGAGATCATGAAAAACAAAGCATGGGGCATTGTTGATTTCTTACATCGAAGAGGGTTTGATGCTAAATGGTCAGTAAATATTCCGCTCAAGACTGCTGCAGTCAAGTGCGGAGTAGGCTCTCAGGGGAAGAACACTCTCTTGATATCGCCAGTTTTTGGTCCAAGAATTAAGCTGATAGCAATCCTAACAGATGCAATCCTTGATATCGACTCACCATTTGAGCGCGATCTGTGTGGAGACTGTGATAAATGCGTCAAAGTCTGTCCAACCAACGCAATTGAGCCCTATAGATTGAATATCACTCACTGCATGGTGTACTCAGCTGAGTGTCCAGGTTCAACGGATGTTCCTGAGTTTGTAAGAAAAGAAGAACAAAGACTCTTCCAGAGACCTACTCCAAACAGTTACATCGAATGTACGAGATGCATGGACGTATGTCCGATCGGTAAAAAAATATAGATTCTCTTTTTCAGATTGGGAATCAACTCACACAATCTGTGAGAGTCAACTCATGTTTCACAGAGTTGAAACATATCTGCCCTGTTCGTTAGTAAGCGGCATATTACTACATAACCAAGAAATATAAGACTCTTCTTTGCGCTCAATGATGCCTTAACAGGTTCCAAATTGAAGGATGTGACATCTCTATTGAAAAGAACAATAATCGCATTAGTTGTGGCAATTATAATTGTAGTCTTACTTGCGGCACTCCAGTTGTATATGGACGTTATTACCCTTGCAGCTGTACTCATAGGTGGAATCATCCCTAATATGATGATTCAATTATCTATGATCTTCGAGTTGTTGCTGAAACCATATTCACTGGCACTTCACTCATTATATCTCCCTCTCATAACATTGGTTGTTGCTGGGTTTGTATCAGGTTTAGTTTCCAAGAATCGTGTGAAGATGCTCCCAGTTTCCATACTTGTTATCATAATCTTATTCCTATGCTACTTCTTGCTAAGTATGGCAGGCGGTGCCTTTGATTTCAGTGCTTTGTTATCTGAGATTCAAACAATGGCAATTGATCTTGGAATAGCATTCTTCCTTCTCTTTATCCCTGGTATCATTGGTGCTAGCATAACTCAAGAATAGAACTAGTTTCGTTTTGGCTTGATGAACCCAAGATTCATCAAGCCAACAATCCAGACGGGAGGTGTGTAAAAGACACATATTGATTTGCATCTAACTCGTCTGCAATCTTATTTTGCATGTGAGTCCCTTCAACTCAAAGAAATGGGAGATTCATTAGAAGTGGGTCCCACAGAGCCTTACTGCTCTAGCTATTGCTAGAGAACTTCTACAACAGAACGACTAAATACTCATCCCATCTTCTTTAGCACGCTTAACGATGACGAAACTCCTGATTACCGACACAACACTAAGAGACGCTCATCAGTCCCTTATAGCCACTAGAATGCGCACAGAGGACATGCTTCCAATCTGTGAGAAGATTGACAAAGTTGGCTATCACTCGCTTGAGATGTGGGGCGGAGCCACGTTTGACTCGATGATGCGCTTTCTGGATGAGGATCCTTGGGAACGCGTTGAGATGCTTAAGGAAGCCATGCCCAAGACAAAATTCCAGATGTTGTTGAGAGGTAGCAATTTAGTGGGGTATAGACACTTTCCTGATGATGTCTTAGAGGCTTTCATCGTTGAAGCAGTAAAGGTTGGCATCGATATCTTCAGAATCTTTGATGCCCTCAATGATGTTCGTAATATGGAGGCAGCCATGAACTTTGTGAAGCGTGAGGGTAGTCATGTTCAAGCTGCCATTAGTTACACGTTGAGTCCTTTTCACACAAATGACAAGTTTGTAGCCATGGCCAAGGAACTCTACGAAAAAGGTGCAGATTCAATCTGTATCAAAGACATGGCTGGGCTCATCTCACCCAAGGCCGCATATGACCTCGTAGTCGGTATCAAGGAAGAGATTGATGTTCCTGTCCAGCTTCACTCTCACTACACGAGCGGGATGGCAGCAATGGCATATCTCAAGGCAGCAGATGCAGGAGTTGATGTTGTAGATTGCGCAATATCTGCATTATCAATGGCCACCTCCCAGCCAGCCACAGAGTCCATTGTTGAGGCACTCAAGGGAACACCTCGGGACACTGGTCTGAGTATTAATCAACTCTCTGAGATTGCAGATTATTTCCGTAAGATTCGGAGAAAATATACACAGTACGAAGGTAGTCTTCAAGGAGTCAATCCACAAGTTCTCGAGTTTCAAATTCCTGGTGGGATGCTTTCGAATCTTGATAATCAACTCCGAGAGCAAGGTGCATTAGACAAATATGATGAAGTTCTAGCTGAAGTACCTCGAGTCCGAGCTGAACTTGGGTATCCTCCGCTTGTGACACCATCTAGTCAAATTGTTGGGACACAGGCGACGCTCAATGTTGTGACTGGAAAAAGATACAGTATGATTCCAACAGAAGTCAAGCAGTATATCCGTGGTTATTATGGACGCCCTCCCGCAGAGATAGATCCTAAAGTCAAGAAATTAGCCATTGGAGATGAGAAGACACTTGAATGCCGACCCGCCGATCTCCTTGAACCTGAGCTCCCCGCAGCACGAGAAGCTCTCAAGGATATTCCACATATTCCACGTGATGAGGTCTCCTATGCTCTTTTCCCACAATATGCAATAGACTTCTTGAAGCGCAGGGCTCAAAAGAGAATCACAGGTCAGATGACAGCTGAGCTGGAAGTTGCAATTGCTGCTGCTATTCTCCACATGAATGGGATGAGCTTAGGTGGGATTGGAACTGCAGCAGTTCGTGGCGAGGTTTGGACTGACACAGGTCGTAGTGACCTCATTGCTACGCGAACAATTGAGTATGGAGCAGGAAAATGGGAACAGTCAACTACATCCTGGGGATCCGCTGGTAGGAAAGACGTCATGAGGGGACGCAACCAGGAGGGACTTTAATGAGTCCAGAATACAAGATAACACTTGATGAGAAACCGTTCGAAGTAGAGGTAAGGAAGCTCGATGAGGGCGGCTTGCTGGTCGTGAAGGTTGCAGACCAGAGTTTTACCATGAAACCAACTCCAGCTGAAGATGGATCGTGGATTGTCAATGATACAACTTCTGATTATTCAGTGAAAGTACTAAAACGGGCGGGGAAAGCAGTTGTGCTGGAGATAAATGGTCAAGAGCATGAAATTGAATGGGAACGAGTTAAAAAACAGGAAATAGCAAAGAAGTCTTCTTCATCTTCTCAGACTGGACCGAGAGTCCTTGGTGGTATCTATCCTCCTATGCCTGGCAAGATCACAGAAGTACGCGTGAAGATTGGTGATACGGTCAAAGCAGGTCAGACTGTCTGTATACTTGAGGCAATGAAGATGTTCAATGAGTTGAAAACTGATATCAAAGGTACTGTGAAGGAAGTGAATGTCGAAGTGGGAACCATGGTTAACCCCACAGATGTTCTAGTTCTCATTGAGTGAGGGTGTTTGACTTTGGAGCCAGTCAACATCATCGGTGTTGGGATGACGAAGTTTGGCATACTTGATGATTCAATCCTTGAACTAGCCAAGAACGCCGTATTTGAGGCGATGGAGGATTCTTCAACAATTGGGGCCCAATTTGACCATCTGTTCGTGGGTACTCAGAATCCTGATGAGTTCGTGAGTAGAGGTCATCTCTCTACCGTACTTGTTGATGTGCTTGGATTAGTTCCTGCAGGAGCTACGCGAGTGGAAACTGGCCCCTCCTCAGGTTCAAGTGCATTTGAGGCTGCGTTTACAGTCGTGGCTGCTGGGATGGCGGACCTTGTTCTTGTCATTGGTGTTGAGAAGATGTCAGAGGTTGATAGAGGGACAGCATCAAGAATTCTTGCGAAGATGATGTCCTTTGAGAACGAGTCCCGATATGGTGCGACACCTACAGCACTTGCTGCTATGATTGCTCGTCGGTACATGCATGATTATGGACTGACCCGGGATGAACTCTCTCTAGTGCCTGTAAAGGCTCATCGAAATGGTGCGAAGAATCCCCTTGCTCACTTTCAAAAAGAGATTACCATTGAACAGGTGAACACAGCAAGGACAGTCGCAGATCCGCTTACATTATACGATTGCTGCCCAACGAGTGATGGCGCATCTGCTGTGGTTGTGGCATCCGATAGAGCTGTGAAGGAGCATGGTCTTGCAGATAGAGCAATACGGGTGCTCGGAATCGGCCATGGAACTGACTATCTCGCAGTCCAGCATCGACTTTCACTCACCTCTATGAATGCAACTGTCGTGGCTGCAGAAAAGGCCTTCAAGATGGCCCGGGTCGGTCCTCAAGACATTGATGTATGCGAAGTTCATGATGCATTCTCTATACTCGAACTAGTGAACATGGAAGACATTGGATTAGTTAATCGAGGAGAGGCGATAAAAGCTGTGAGGGAGGGACTTACAGAGGTTTCAGGGAGTATGCCAGTAAATACTACCGGAGGTATCAAGGCTCGAGGCCATCCAACTGGAGCCACAGGAGTTGCTCAGATTCGCGATATTGTCATGCAACTGCGGAGTGAAGCACCCAAAGGTCTCCAAGTAGATGTTCCCAATATTGGGCTTACGCACAATATCGGAGGATTTGGGAATAATATTGTCGTTGGTATATTCCAAAGAAGATAACCCAGACTGCTCTATCTACCTACTTGGTTCTATTTTGACAATCTTTCAATCCAATTCATCCAAGATTCTCTTATTTGATTGTAAAGTTGCATACTCACCTGTACGGCTCGATAGTGAGCTTGCTGCGCAGTCCAGAACAAATCTGACTTGAAGTCATGCAATGCAATGTAACAGTCGACAGTATGAAGGAGTCCAGAATATGAATAGAAAGGTGCTTCTACTATCTCTCTTTGTATCTCTCATGGGATTCAGCTTATTTATTCCATCAACTAATTATGACGATTCCTTGACTAGTTCACTCTTGTATCCAAATTCCTCAGAAAATGTGCCTTCAGGAATTGGCGACAATTTTGAGGATTTCATTGACACCTTGTCTGACTTTCATAGTCCTTCTGATATCGGCACTCACAATGTCTTCTCAGACCTTCAAGACTTCGGTTCAAACTACAATCAGATGAGAGAATCCGATACTGGTTCTGCGGGCTATAACCTCGAAGATTATGTTGATCAGCAATCTAATCTTCATGCTCCTGTAGATGTGGGTACTCACAGTGATTTTGCTGAGATGCAGGATATAGATTCAACCTTCGATACCCTTACAGAGGCAAATACAGGTACTCCTACAATTGATGAAAACCTGTATATTGACACAGCTCCAACACCTGTAACTTGGATTCAAACAGGAATATCGCCATATTTGGATACACAGAACTATCCTACAAGTTATATCTCCACAGCCTCAAATGGTGCTGTTTCTGGATGGTATGATTTTGCTGCCACAAGTGGAACGGCTGGGGTCTTTACAGTCATTCTTTATGTGTACTGTGGACAATCTGATGATGATGATATCTTTTGGGAGTTAGATTGGACTGGTGAAGGAACGGCAGACGCTAGCGGCACTTTTGTAGACCCAACTGGTGCTTGGTATAACAGTGGTGCAATATCAGGTCTAGATTCTGTTTCAGAGATAAATGCATGTCGTATTAGGTTCACCATGCAAAAAGGACTCGGTGCTCCAGTCAATAACTGGGTAGATGCGGCTTATCTAAACGTCTATCAAGCTGGCACTAATAACTACGATCTCGACCTTGAGGTCGGATGGACAGGTGCTGATTACGATGAAACCAATGAATATGTCTGCATTTATGGTGGTACACAAGGCACCGAAGCACTGAGAGTTGATGTTTGGGATGGCTCAGTGTGGCAGAACGTGATTTCTGACATCGCAACAGGATGGAATAATGTATCTGTGACCTCATATTTGACTAGTTCCACCTTTGAGATTCGATTCACAGACACAAGTGACGACTCAACAGCTCAAGATACCTGGCAAGTTGAAGGAGTTCTCCTCCATGTGTGGACCGTAGGTTCTGCCAACTATGAATTGGATTTGGAAGTTGGATGGACCACAGCTGATTTTGACGAACAAAATGAAGAGCTCTGTATCTATCCCGTCACGGGAGGTGGATGGCCCTCTGAGGACATCAAGATAGATGTCTGGAATGGTACCTGGTCCACTATCCTTCCAGATCTTACACCTGATCAGTGGAACAATGTAAGTGTCAGCAGTTATCTCACAAGCAGTGCCTTGGAGATTCGTTTTCTAGGAGGTACTGAAACTGGGGATACAACCCAGAGCACATGGGAAGTAGATACTGTACTCATTCATTCTTGGACTGTCAGTTATGCACCAGTAAATGATCAAGCACCCACTCTCGATAATCCCTCTGATACAGATAATATGTATGCCCAATATCAAGAATATCAAGTGACATCACATGTTTCAGACCAGAATGGATTTGGTGACATTGACTATCTGGAAATAGGACTTTGGGATACTAGTGGAACAACAGAGTATTGTAGATTTAGATATGATGAGGATACAAACGCCTTCACCGAGGTTTATGATATTGGAACGGTTGTTTCTCTAAACGCAGTAAGTTCAACTGCGATAGAAAGTGGTAATGATATAGATGCAACTTTCTATTTCACAGTTGATTGGGACTTCCCTGATTCTTCAGACTTAGTAGCTAAATGCTATGTGGTCGACACTCAAAATTTGAATGACGCTGACTCATATGGTAGTCCTTCTATCACTTGGGATGTGGAAACACGTCTGGACTATACAGGACCTTTTAGTGTAGATGATGGCTCTGGCACTGGAGATAGAGGCAATCTTGACAGTTCATTTTCACTAACTGGAACGGTCATCTATTATACGTCCACAAACGCTTATCCTTCTTCCACAGCAGTAGACATCTGGGTGTCTACATCTGAATATGGCACCAATATAGGTCCATGGAGTGACACAGATCTCACTTCTGGTGTATTCGATGTAACTTGTTATGCTGATGATGTCATCGGTGAGGACACCTACACAGTTAAAGTGGTTGAAGAAGGTGCAGGCTCAGGTGGTACTGATCTTTATCATGCAGCCAGTGCTACTGATACCTACATTGCAGACAGACTAATTATCACCATAACTGATCCAACAGATCAGAGAATCAATATTGGGGCGAACGCAACAGGCATTATCGTTTCTGCAATCTATGATTACGATGATTCCTCTTTTGATGGATTGCTAACTCTTAATGATACAACCTTTGATTATGGAGATATAGGAAAACGAGGTTACACAGTTTCTTCAGCTTCTGGAGGGACTCATGGTGTGGCACTTATTGGCATAAATGATGCCACTTATTGCATTTGGGACTCAGTAACTATCACAATCACTGGACCCACAGACAACAGACAGAACCTGAATGCAAACGCCACAGGTATTATCGTTAGTGGAGTCTATGATTATGATGGTACAGCATTTGATGGAACTTACACCCTAAACAACACAGACTTTGATGGAGATGGAACTGCTGTCAGATGGTACTACACAGTTTCCTCGATTGGTGGTGGAACACATGGAATCACTGTGATTAGTACTAATGATTATACATACCATATATGGGACTCTCTGACAATAGCAATTGTTGGTCCAACAGACAACCGGCAGAACTTGAATGCCAATGCTTCAGGTATCATAGTATCAGCAGTCTATGACTACGATGGAGCCGTGTTTGATGGCATATTCACTTTAAACAACACTGACTTTGATGGAGATGGGACAGCTGTCAAGTGGGGCTATACAGTTCTCAGTGTTTCTGGAGATAGTTTCGGTATAACCACAATAAGTTCGAATGATGAAACTTTCATGATCTGGGACTCAATTGCAATCACCTTTACTGGACCCACTGACAACAGGCAGAACCTGAACGCTAACGCATCTGGAATCATTGTATCAGCTGTCTATGACTATGATGGCGTAGTGTTTGATGGTACTTTCGCCCTTAACAATACAGACTTTGATGGAGATGGGACAGCTGTCAAGTGGGGCTATACAGTTCTCAGTGTTTCTGGAGATAGTTTCGGTATAACCACAATAAGCTCGAATGATGAAACTTTCATGATCTGGGACTCAATTACAATCACCTTTACTGGACCCACAGATAATAGACAGAACCTTAACGCTAATGCTTCAGGTATTGTAGTGACAGCAGTCTATGATTATGATGGTACATCTTTTGACGGATCATTCATTCTAAACAATACAGACTTTGACGGAGATGGCACAGCTGTCAAATGGGGTTACACAGTTCTCAGCGTTTCCGGAGACTCCTATGGTATAACGACCATAAGTTCGAACGATGAGACCTTTATGATCTGGGACTCAATTACTATTACAATCGCTGGTCCTACCAACAACAGACAGAACCTTAACGCTAATGCTTCAGGTATTGTAGTGACAGCAGTCTATGATTATGATGGTACATCTTTTGAGGGATCATTTATCTTGAACAACACAGACTTCGATGGAGATGGCACAGCTGTCAAATGGGGTTACACAGTTCTCAGCGTTTCCGGAGACTCCTATGGTATAACGACCATAAGTTCAAACGATGAGACATTCATGATCTGGGACTCAGTGACCATTACCATCACTGGACCTACAGACAACAGACAAAACCTGAATGCAAACGCATCTGGAATCATAATATCAGCAGCCTATGACTATGATGGTGCAGCGTTTGATGGAACTTTCACTCTAAATAACACAGACTTTGACGGAGATGGAACAGCTGTCAAGTGGGGCTACACTGTTCTCAGTGTTTCCGGAGACAGTTTTGGAATAACCACAATAAGTTCGAACGATGAGACCTTTATGATCTGGGACTCAATTACAATCACCATTGTTGGTCCTACCGACAACAGGCAGAACCTCAACGCTAACGCATCTGGAATCATTGTATCAGCTGTCTATGACTATGATGGTGTAGCGTTTGATGGTATCTTTACTCTAAACAATACTGACTTTGATGGAGATGGAACAGCTGTCAAGTGGGGTTACACAGTTCTCAGCGTTTCTGGAGACTCTTATGGAATAACCACAATAAGTTTGAACGATGAGACATTCATGATCTGGGACTCAGTGACCATTACCATTACTGGACCTACAGACAACAGACAGAACCTGAATGCAAACGCATCTGGAATAATTGTATCCGCAATTTATGACTATGACGGCACAGTTTTTGATGGCACGTTTATTCTAAACAACACAGACTTTGATGGGGATGGCACAGCTGTAAAATGGGGCTACACTGTTCTCAGTGTTTTTGGAGACTCATTCGATATAACGACGATAAGTTCGAACGATGAGACATTCATGATCTGGGACTCAATTACTATTACAATTGCTGGTCCTACAGATAACAGACAGAACCTGAATGCAAACGCATCTGGAATAATTGTATCCGCAGTCTATGACTATGATGGTGCAACCTTTGATGGCACCTTTACTCTGAACAATACTGACTTTGATGGAGATGGGACAGCTGTCAAGTGGGGCTACACAGTCCTCAGCGTTTCAGGTGATGGTTTCGGTATAACGACCATAAGTTCGAACGATGAGACCTTCATGATCTGGGACTCAATTACAATCACCATCACTGGACCCACAGATAACAGACAGAACCTGAATGCTAACGCATCTGGAATCATAATATCAGCAGTCTATGACTATGATGGTGCAACCTTTGATGGCACCTTTACTCTGAACAATACTGACTTTGATGGAGATGGGACAGCTGTCAAGTGGGGCTATACAATCCTCAGCGTCTCAGGTGATGGTTTCGGTATAACCACAATAAGCTCCAATGATGAGACCTTCATGATTTGGGATTCAGTGACTATCACTATCACTGGACCCACAGACAATAGACAGAACCTGAATGCAAATGCCTCAGGCATTATAGTGACAGCAGTCTATGATTATGATAGTACACCCTTTGACGGCACCTTCACTTTAAACAATACAGATTATGATGGTGATGGCACAGCTGTCAAGTGGGGCTACACAGTTCTCAGCATTTCAGGTGACTCCTATGGCATAACTACCATAAGTTCCAATGACGAAACCTTCATGATCTGGGACTCAATTACTATAATCATCACTGGACCAACAGATAACAGACAGAATCTAAATACCAATGCTTCAGGCATCATTGTATCCGCAGTTTATGATTATGATGGGTCAGTGTTTGATGGATCTTTCACCTTAAACAACACTGACTTTGATGGAGATGGAACAGCTGTCAAGTGGGGCTATACGGTCCTCAGTGTTTCTGGAGATGGTTTCGGAATAACCACGATAAGTTCGAATGATGAAACTTTCATGATCTGGGACTCAATTACAATCTCCATCGTTGGACCCACAGACAATAGGCAAAATCTAAACGTTAATGCATCTGGAATAATTGTATCCGCAGTTTATGATTATGATGGAGCGGAATTTGATGGCACCTTTACTCTGAATAATACTGATTTTGATGGAGATGGAACAGCTGTCAAGTGGGGTTACACAGTGCTCAGTGTTTCTGGAGACTCCTACGGTATTACGACCATAAGTTCGAACGATGAGACCTTCATGATCTGGGACTCAATTACTATAACCATCACTGGACCCACAGACAACAGACAAAGCATCAATGCCAATGCTTCAGGTATCATTGTGTCAGCCATCTATGATTATGATGGATCGGTGTTTGATGGCACATTCACTTTAAACAACACTGACTTTGATGGAGATGGAACAGCTGTCAAGTGGGGTTATACAGTTCTCAGTGTTTCTGGAGATGGTTTCGGAATAACCACGATAAGTTCGAATGATGAAACCTACATGATTTGGGACCAACTCGTTATCATGATTGGTGTTGATGATTCTACTCCACTTAATGGAGTCCAAGCAAACTTCACTCTTGCAGTCCTCTTTGACTACGATGATACTGTATGCACATCCTACCAGATTGCTATTCATAGGAATGGGACCTGGTGGTACTCATTTACTGATACAAACAAATCATCATTTGTTGATGCAAACATTGACGACTCTTACACCTACACCGTATTTGTAGTGACATCAGAATCCACATATGGTGTGCTCTCTTTCTCAACGAACAGTCAGCAGGTTGTATGGTCTGCAGCGCCCAACTCTGCTCCAGTAAACGATTCTGCACCTAATTTATCAAATCCTGATGATACTGACAACTTGTATGCTCGTTATAATTACTATATCATCACTAGCAGTGTATCAGATGCAGATGGATACAACGATATCGACTACATAGAATTGACACTCTATGACAACTCTAGAACAACTCCTGTCTGGACGGTTAGATATACTGTTTCAGGTGACATATTCACAGTTGAGTTGGGCGGTACTTACATCACTCTAAGCACCTCATCATTTGCAGTTGGCTTTGGAAATGATTTGGATGTTACTTGGTACATCAAAATTGGTTGGGATCATTTAGATCTGACCGATGTGGACATGAAACAATATGTCCATGATGGAAAAATCGGAGATGAGGACTTCTATGAATCAGATTGGGATGTTGAAACCCGTCTAGAGATTACTGGTCTAACAATTGACGACGGTTCAGGAACAGAAAATCGTGGTCCTCTTGATGGAGCTTTTACTGTTTCAGGAACACTCATCTTCCTAGGTTCTGTCGACAACTATCCCCTTGCTAATGAAACCGATGTCTGGGTGTCAAGTTCAGAGTATGGAACATCTATTGGCCCATGGAGTGACCTTTCACTCACCTCTGGACAGTTTAGTCTGACAGTCTACGCTGATGATGAAGTCGGTCAAGACACTTTGACAATTAAAGCTGTTATTGAGGCCGCTGGAAGTGGAGGAACTGATCTTCTCAGCAGCACAACACAATCAACATACATAACTGATCAGATTGCTGTTCAATCATATGCGGCTTTGGATCCACGAATAGATATCAATGACGCTGCCACAATTGATGTAGAACTCTTATACGAGTACGATTCTAGCCCAGTCATTAACGGATCAGTTACAATAAACGGAATTGCAGCTACACATCAAGGAAGTGGGACTTGGAGATTTACTGACACAAAATCATCTGTACAATTGTTCACTTACGATACTGTTGCCTATTCCGGTGGCATTCACGGACTTACCCAGGTTAACCAGAATGCTATGACTCAGGATGTCATCTGGGATCAGATTGTCGTTCAAACAACTTTGGCTAATGCCACAAGGGTCGATGTTGGAGCCTATGTTGAGATAAGAGTCACATTATGGCTTGCTTATGACAGCTCGTTCCTAGGCTCAGGAGACACAGTGACTCTAGCTGGATCTTCAATGAACTGGGACTTTAGCGATGGACGATTTGAATTGATAGTTAGTCAAGCTTCAGTAGGATCTTGGATCTACTATGTGAACTCAAGCTCCGAATCCAACTTTGGTATTACTTCATTAAATCTCTCAGGCAATAATGTAAGTGTCATCTGGGATAGAATACAAGTCCAGTCATACTCTGTGAGTGATAATCATGTCAATATTGGTGACAGTGTTGATATTGATGTGATTCTCTACTACGACTATGATGACTCTCCCGTTACTGATGGTACAATTACAGTGAACGGAATCTCCGCATCTCATCAAGGTGCAGGTCTCTGGAGATTCTCTGACTCTGAATCCATAGTCGTTATGAACACGTACAACCTAGTTGCAGGAAGTGGTAATATCCATGGGCTCACTGTTGTGGACCAGAATACTCAGTCGCAGAATGTCATCTGGGACAGACTAGTCATTGTCATTGGAGTCGATGATGCATCATCGGTAAATGGTCATCAAGCAAACTTCACTCTATCAGTTACATTTGAGTATAATAGTGCAGTTTGCACAACCTATCAGCTTGTAATCGATCGGAATGGAACTTGGTGGCACTCATTTGTTGATGGAAACGTTTCACAATTTGTTGATACAAATACCGACGTGACATATTTCTACAATGCGAGTCTGGTGTCAAGTGAGTCTACATATGATATCACTGCGTTCACCACTACCACACAACAGGTTACATGGTCTGTAGCTCCAAACGAGATTCCAGTCAACGATTCAAGTCCTGTGTTGACAAATGGCGACGACACAAACTATCTCTACGCACGGTATCGTTTCTACATTATCACAACTTCAGTGAGTGATCTTGATGGATACACTGACATAAGCTATGTCGAATTAACCCTCTATTCTGATGACCAAATCACCCCATATTGGACTATTAGATACACTACTGCCACAGATACATTCTCGCTCGAATCTGGTAGCTCAATAGTAATTGCTGATGTCATGTCCTATGCGACTGGTGCAGGTAATACACTGACAATCACTTGGTACATCAAAATTGGTTGGAATCATGATGTCTTGATAGACACTGACATACTTCAATTCGTCAGTGATGGAATTGATTCTGCGTCAAACTACTATGAAACTAATTGGAACTTTGAAACCAGGCTTGATTACTCCACCTCACCAAGTCTCTCTGATGACCGTGGAAACATCAATACTGCAGATCTCATTGGATCTGGTTCTGTAACATACTATGGATCAAGCCACAGTCCTCTAGCAAACGAAACAGATGTTTGGATAATACGAGATGGTGTTGAAACATGGAGTGGAGACCTATCTGCTGGAAGTTTCAGTATTTCAAGCATTGGCTCTCCTGCAACAATTGGATTAAACAATTACACATTCAAGATTGTTGTTCAGGGAAGTGGATCTGGAGGAACTGACCTATACTACACGACAAGCTTGATTGCTACGTTCATCACTGATAGGATAGAGATCTATGAGGCTGGTGTTGTCGATGGTCGAATCGATATCAACTCCTACTGTGAAGTCTGGTGGAGAGCCAGGTATGAGTATGATGATTTTACAATCCAGAGTGGATTGATACTAGACCTCAATGGTTCCAGAACTCTGGTCTGGGATGCTTTAGGTCTATATTGGAGATGGCAAGAAACTTCAACCAGTCCTTCCGTGGCTTGGTTTGATGTAGCATCTGCAAGTGAATCGACTTATGGTCTGACAGAGTGGTTTGAATCAACCTCTGTTCAACAGGTGATTTGGGACGCTCTAAATATTATCATAACTGATCCTACTGACGCACATGTCAATGTAGGTGCAAATGCCACTGGTATAGTTGTCAGTGCCACCTATGCATTCGACAACACTCCGTTTGATGGTGTCCTTACTTTAAACAATACCAATTTCGTGTACACTTCGCCTCAAATACAATGGTACACGGTTCTTTCAGCGACTTTTGATGCATTCAACATAACAGCCATTCTCTCCAATGATATCACTTACTGCATCTGGGACAGGGTACTGATTGTTTCAGTACTCGCTGATGAGCTGTATCATGATCCTGGCGATAATGTTAGAATATCTGTTGAGATTCACTTTGAGTACGATGATTCGCCTGTCGTCGCGGGTGAATTCAACATAGCAGGTTATTCTTTGACTCACGTCGGATCTGGCATTTGGGAAACCTATGTCACTCTTGGTTCATACATTGCTATTACATTTGACGATCTTACGCTTTGTAATGCCACAGACCACGGTATTAGTGAATATAATATGGATTCGAATGAGGTCACTGTGTATTGGGATAGAATTGAATTCTACTCAGTATCATCTGATGATGGCAGAGTGGGTGTAGGTGAATCCGTAGATATTCAATGGGGTGCTAGACTTGAAACCGCTGGTATAATCATCCCTACTGGCATCTCAGTCAGTATGACAGGTGATATCTCCTGTATCCCGTCCGGTGGATTATTTGTTGCATCGGTTACGCAGAGCACTGTGGGAAGTACAACATACAGCATAATCTCTGCGTCATTGGGAGAAATCAATAACTTTGTTCAATCAGTTGGCGATATAACAATCATCTGGGATAGAATCAAGGCAATCACACTTACAGCAACATCGCTCTCTCAAGATGCAGGTTTAGCTACTGAGATTCGTGCAACTCTCGCCTACGAATTTGATGACACACCATTCACTAATGGTGAAGTGTTTCTCACAGGTGAGAGTGTTTCCATGACCTACAATTCTGTAGGTGGTTATTGGACCATCAGTATCACGAAGACTCTCGCTGGCAATTACGCATTTACAATCGGAAGCATCACAGATAGCCTGTATGGTGTATCGGCTTTTGACCCAGCTAGTTTGAGTGTAGAAGTAGAATGGATTGCTGTTCCAGGTTTCACTCTAGATACAATGACGCTGATGTTAATTGGTGGTGGCGCTGGCATAGTTCTTATTGGAGTAGCTTTAATCGCCTCACGAAGAAGACGAGGAGGGGTCAGCATTGGAGTTGGAGAAATTGAGGTTTCTGATTTTGGAATACCTGAACCGACGATTACAACTCCTGCGGAACCCGAGATCATAGAAACTGATGTCGCGCCTATCAGTGATGGACTTGGACCTGATGCAAGGGAGCTTTTAGAAACTGAATTGCTCGCTGAGACCGCAGAAGAAGGTGCTTTGGTCGAGGATGTTGTAGCTGCCGAGGTCGTTGAACCTGAAGCAGAGGCTGCCGCACCTGTTGCTTCTTCTGAAATGGATGTATACGAACCAGAAGTTACTCTTCAAGAAACTGAGCTTGAGCCTATTGAAGATTCTAAGTCCATTAGTATCCCTGAAGACAGCATCGCATTGTCTGAGGAGCCTGATGTACCTGAATCAATGCAAGAAGAAGTTCTACCTACAGAGGAAGGTCAAATCGAAGTGATTGAGGCAGAAACAGATATTGCAACTGAGCTGGATCTTCAACCCTCCGTTTCTGCCCAAGAACCACAAATCGATGAGGCAGTTCCTTCAGATGAAGAATATATCGAATCTATTGAAGCTGAATCTATCGATGTCATACCTGAGCCTGTTTCAGAGCCAGAAATCCTGCCTGAATCAGAGATTGTGATAGACAAATCATTGACGAAGAAGGAACTTCTTGACAGATTACCCCCAGAAATTCGAGATGCTCTTCCTGAAGAGGATGTAAAAAGAATGTCTAAGAAAGAGGTTCGATCACTTCTTGAATCCTATACTCCCGCTGAAGAGCCATTACCTGAAGTCCTACCTGATTCAATCCCTGCAGAAATGCCTGATGTCGCTTTAAGACTAGAGGATCTCTCGAAGCTTGATAAGAAAGTGCTGTTGGAGCTGCTTCCTGATGACATCAAAAGCACAGCTAGTCCAAGAGAATTGAGAAGACTCTCTAAGAAAGAAATAATCAGTCTGTTGGAGTCATTCTTAGAGCCAGAAAAATAACTTGCGAGAAGATTCCCACTTTTAAAGGCGGAAGTCTTTTCAAAGAGTCTGGCTTCAGATATTTCGATGTGGAGGATGAAGATTCAAGCATCTCACTGTGGTCAATGTAAACGAACAATTGTGCCTCCACGTGAGGTATGCCCATATTGTGGCAAAATAGCTGGAAGAATGTCAACATCTGAGATTGATAATAAAGGATCAATCCTCAGTCACACAACCCTACAATTGCCTCCTGATGGATTTGATACACCTCTGAAGATGGCATTAGTAGAACTAGATCAAGGCGCTGTGGTGTTGTGTCTTGGTTATAATGAGGAGCGGCTTGAACCTCAGATAGGAGCTCTAGTTGAGATTACCTTGGATGGAGAGGAGCGGTTTCGTTTCCGCTTACTTCCCTGATTTTATATACCCTTTTCAAAAGTCAGTTACTAATTTAAGCAAGTGCTCCACGAAACAGGCGGGTTTCAATAATGGCTGAGTATCTATCAAATGCACTTTGGACTGAGGATGAGATTAATTTTCGTAGAGAAGTTCGTGCTTTCTGCGATAAGGAAATTGCTCCAATTGCAGATGAGATTGACAAAGGTCCGTACCCTCGGGAATTGTTGAGGAAAATTGGCAAATCTGGATACATGGGCGTTCACCATGACAAAACCGTGGGCGGAACAAACAGAGGCTTATCCTACGAGATAATAGTTGCTGAGGAGATTTCTGCGACAAATGGCGGTCTCGATATGGCTAGAATGGCGTCCACTACACTTTATGGAATGCCTGTTGCAAGGTTTGGAACTCCTGAGCAAAAGAAGAAGTATCTAGAGCCAGTTGTCGCAGGGGATAAGATTGGATGTATTGGGATCACAGAACCAGATGTCGGTTCAGATACTGCTGGGATGAAGACCCGTGCAGAGAAAGATGGTGATGACTGGATACTTAATGGTGAAAAGCGATTCATAACGAATGGAAGCCAAGCTGATTTTATGTGTGCTTTTGCTATCACAGATCCTAATTTGAAAGCAAAGGATGGAATGTCTGCCTTCATTATTGATACAAAGAGTGATGGTTTTAGCGTTGTGCAAGACCACGATCTACTTGGGATGAAATCAGCCCGTGTGTCTTGGTTGAAACTCGAAGATGTTAGAGTTCCTGGTGATATGCTCCTTGGTAATCCTGGTATGGGTTTTCACATTCTAATGGATGAATTAGATTCCGAGCGGACTGCAATAGCAGGCGAGGCAATAGGATATGGTAGAACACCATATGAGATTGCTGTGAGGTATTCTACCGAGCGTCATCAATTTGGAAGACCTATCAGTGCGTTTGAGGGTGTGAGCTTCAAGATTGCTGATATGGCTATGAAACTCGAAGCCGGTCGTGCACTCACCCTAACAGCTGCAAGAATGTATGATCGTGGCGAGAAGATTACAAAAGCCGCATCCATTGCGAAACTATACACAACTGAAGCAGCTATTCAGATTACAAATGATGCTCTTCAGATACTAGGTGGCATGGGTTATACAACCGATTATCCAGTTGAACGTTTCTTGAGGGATGCACGCCTAATGACCATCGGTGGCGGAACCGCAGAAATCCTTCGGTTCCTTATCCAGCGCGAGGTATACAAGGAATTCTTTCCAAAATAATTGGAAAGTATGCACGATCATGGCGAGTTTGAAGATCAATGCCCACTTGGAAACAAATGCGCTATCTATACCAATGCAATACAATACAGAACTCGACGTGAATAGATTTGAGACATGGCAAAGGTGAAGTATGCTTCAATGAAAACCAGGATGAGTATGGGTACTCGCACAAATGAATAAAAAAGGAGAATGAAGGAGAGAAATCTCTCCTTCCACTAGTTTTTGACGATAGCGATTATTCGATAGACATCTCCTACTTGTAGAATCGTTGCGGTGAAATTATCGTCTACGTCGATAAATAGGAGTGTATACCAATCTGTTGTGTTCATCCAAGCTTGAGCACCTTCTAGGAATTCATAGGTGGCATTGTTCGTCTGTAGTAGAACGTGCTGCTGACCATTCTGGACAAATGTGGTCTTTGCTGTAACATTAGCTGTGATGCTGAAGCTATCGGATGGCTCCTCCTCAATGACACCCCCAAACAAGCCTAGATAATCACTTCTGACATCGTATACTAGGTCCTCACCAGATGTAGTTCCTCCCAAGGGCAACCAAACGAATCGATCGATATTTGAGGCATCGACTAAGCCAAGTGCATGAAGCCTCATATTGGATGAGATATACTCTCCAAGATCTTCGTCGTAGTAGGTATCAGCCCAATAGATTGGCGTGTACCATGTCCACTTTGTGAGTGTGGAATTAATAGTGACTGGATAGAGAAGCGGCATAGCTCCATAGTAGTAACCGCTTGCTGGTTGACCTATGTCCCCGACAACATTGGCGACTGCAGCCTCACCACTAACATATCCCAATCCACTTAGGTCATGATAGTACACCTCGTTCTGTGTTGCACGGAATACTCCTGCAAGAGTACTTGGTGAGTTCACTGGATGGACTGCTATGAACGCCTCAATTCGACCGGTGTCTGGATTCAAGATATATCTTGTATCCTCTGTAATCTCGAGCCTGTCGTTTGAGGGTGGAATAACCCACAATAATCCTCCAGCAAATAGGTCAAATCCACTACCTCTTCGGAAACTTCCCCATCGTGTTATTTGCCTCTCCAGCCATTCCTCTGCATAAGCTTGTGTGATCCACGATGGTGTATCTGCAATGGTATCATACGCGAACACTGAACCATTCTCTGCATAGACAATTGGTCCGATTGCGGCTTCTACGAAATCAAAGCCAAGTGGTGTCCGTGTCTGGACGTAGACCAAATTTCCACTGGGATCCCATGTTGGATATGCATATTCATACATTGATGTTATGTCATTCAAATAGTTCCCGAACTGAATGTTCTTGTCCCAGAATAGACCCTCCCCGACAGGAATGCTCGTAGAGGTGATTGCAAGGGGTTCAACTGTCTGGGGATCATTTGCATCCACAACGATGAATCCCTTGATATAGTTCTCAGCAAGTACATTTGTCGATACTATCGTACACACCCAGACCAAAGTTCCGTTTCTAAGAGTGATATGTGCTGCAGCAACTAAGTTGTTTGATCCAAAAGGTGATAGGTGTTGGCTTGCTACATATTTTGCATATTCTTCTGTGACAAGACGAACCATTCTATCAGGGATTGGACTTGTGAAAAGTGGCTCGTCAGTTTCTGAAATCATGGCATCAAAATATTCGGCGTTTGCAACCCCCGATGTCCAGCTAATAACACTCCCAAATGCTGGTACTGTTATGAGTATGATTAAACCAATACAGGCAAAGGGTACTTTGATGCCCTCTAACATATTCTCAATATGACCACCCGGGCGGAATCCGCTTGTGATCATCATGAGTGCTCCTAGGCTCATTACAAGTCCAAGAATTGCCCAAGGTAGCGCTGCTCCGAATAGAAGACATATGATTACCCAAGCGACAGTTCCCCACACAAGACGCAAGGGCAACCATTTGATTAGTCTGCTTGGTATCATATATTGCCGTGCAAACGGTATTGGGATTGCATGTGCAATAATTGAAATTAATAAGAATACTAATGCATTCATCAGATAACCTCATAGATGATGACGTCGTATGCAACAGCTTATTGATGCCTTTTAGCGTTTTCCAAGCGTTTTTCTATACCACTGGACTGCGCCTCCTGCGCTCAGGAGGTTCAGGATTCTTTCAGTTACTGGCTTGCCGTGGATAATGTCTTTATTACTTCGTAGAGTGAGTGTACCTTCAACTAGATTTACTGTAACAGTTTCTCCATCCTTTACTAGCTTGGCTGCATTAGGAGCGATGAGAAGAGGAAGACCAACATTAAACCCGTTCCTGTAGAAAATTCTTGCAAAGGATTCTGCAATTACACATCCGATTCCTGACTCAAGAAGAACCTTAGGAGCTTCTTCCCGTGACGATCCTCCTCCAAAGTTACGACCTGCGATTACAATATCATTCTTCTTGACCTTTGAGGCAAAGAGTGGACGAGGGATTTCGAATGTATGTTTAGCCATTTCAGCATAATCAAGGATTGTGAGGTATTGACCTTGGATGATTTGATCCGTGTTTATGTCATTACCAAAGACCCAAGCTCTTCCTGTGATATTAGTGAGATTTCTTGTCACAATCATACCCTCCTGGGATCAGTTATAGCTCCTTCTAGAGCACTTGCCGCTACAGTAGCTGGAGATGCCAGATAGATTGACGAATCTTTATGTCCCATTCTTCCTCGAAAGTTCCTATTTGTTGTAGAGATGCACACCTCCCCTGCTCCTAGGACTCCAAGATGGCCGCCAACACAAGCCCCGCAGGTTGAGTTTGTGACTATTGCTCCAGCGTCCATGAAGATTTCCACAAGCCCCTCATGTAGAGCATGCACGTATGTTTCTCTACTTGCAGGTGTGATAATAAGACGTACTCCTTTTCGAATCTTCTTGCCCTTCAGTATCTTTGCTGCAATCTCAAGATCATCTATTCTCCCATTTGTACAGGAACCGATGAATGCTTGATCTATTGGTACACCACTCACCTCGATAACTGACTGTCCGTTCGTAGGATTATCGGGTGTTGCAACCATCGGACAAAGAGGGTCTTTATTTAAATCGTAGGTTAGATTCTGTATATACTCTGCATCATCATCTGGTTTAGTTGATGTCCATTTACGTGTCGGTGCCACATTTTTCATCCATGATTCTACATAGCCGTTCACCATCATAGGTGAGCACTTTGCCCCTGCTTCAACGGTCATGTTACACATTGTCATTCGTGGTCCTACATCCATATTGTCAATGGTAGTTCCAAAGAATTCGATTGATTTGTAGTTGGCTCCATCAGGTCCGAGATCCTTGAGAATCAGCAAAATGAGATCCTTGCTCATGACCATCTTCGATAATTTTCCATCCACTTCTATACGGATTGTTTCGGGAACCATGAACCAAGACATACCAGTTGCTAGTATGAGCGCGGAGTCAGTGGCTGCTAGACCCGTAGAGAATGCGTTAAACGCACCATATGTTGTAGAATGAGAATCACTTCCTATGATAAGGTCTCCAGGCGCTACAAGGCCACTCTCAGGAAGTATTTGATGGGATATTCCACAGTCGACATCACAGAAATTCATGATGCCTTGTTCACGGACGAAATTGCGATTACGGCGATGAATCTCTGCGCTATTAATATCGGATGCTGGTGCCCAATGATCATTCACCACAATGATTCTCTTTGGATCCCACACATGTTTGAAGTCCATCTCTTTAAGAATGGGGATAATTCTCGAGCCAAGGACCTCATGTACCATCAATAGGTCGATGTGTGCTTCAACTATGTCTCCTGCAGTGGCTTTTCCATCATCAGTATGATTTGCCAGTAGTTTTTCTGCTAGAGTTTTGCCCATTGTAACTCACCGTTTCGTCTGAATTCTTTTGAGTAATTTAATTATTTCAGAAGTCACATTTTCTGTGGAGCTGGGACTTACAGAGCTCCATGGCCCCACACACAAGTCTAGCGTTCGTACCTTGCCTTCTCTGAGTAGCTCTGCGACTGATGCTTTGATTAATTCTCCAGCACTTTTAACTTTCTTATCGCGATGCTCTGTTCCTAGCCAGTCTAGCATCATACTCAATGCCAGAATGGCGGCAATCGGATTTGCACTATTAGATCCATAGTATTTTGGTGCTGAGCCATGAACTGGTTCGAAGACACCATGCTTGACTCCAATATTCCCTGCAGGGGCTACACCAAGACCACCTTGGACTGCTGCTCCAAGGTCTGTGATTATGTCTCCAAATTCATTGGGAGCAACAACAACATTGTAGTACTCAGGCTTTCTGAGACACCACTGAGTCCACGCATCCACATATGCATAGTCCTTCTCAACGCTTGGATACTCTTGGGCAATCTCGTCGAATACACTTCTAAAGAGTTGACAACCAGCGAGTAAATTGCTCTTATCGACACAGGTCACTCTCTTTTGTCTGTCACTTGGAGCTCCGTGACTATTGACAGCAAGGTGGAAAGCATAACGTATAACCCGCTCTGACCCCTTTCTTGTTATAACTCTGGTATCGATTGCTAATTCAGATTCTTTCCCTCTCTTCAAAGTTCCCCGAGTTGGTGAATAGAGTCCTTCTGTGTTCTCTCGGATAATGGTCATGTCGATATCATCTGGTCCTTTTCCGCTAAGTGGTGTCCATACTCCTTCATAGAGCTTGACCGGTCTGACGTTGGCAAAGAGATCAAGTTCCATCCTTAGTCCTATCACTATACTATAACCTGCGAGATTCCCATCTGGAAGTCTCACACTACTCCCATCTGAATTGACCGCACCTATAGCACCAAGGAGCACAGCATCTGCCTCTTTTTTCGTGAACTCCTCCGCCTCGATTGTCCATTCTCTCTTCTCCTTCCGATAGAACTCTCCTCCACACTCATATTTGTGAAGGTCCATCTGGAAACCTCCAACAAGTTCCTCTGCAGCTTGAAGTACGTTAACTGCCTGAGGCACGACTTCACGACCAATGCCATCTCCGGGAAGGATTGATATCTTGTAGGTCCGAGACATTTCAACTCACCTAATAGCTTCCTAGCCAACCAAGATTCTTGCCAGTATCATCTATAATGTCTACTCTTGTATCTATCCTTTCTCCCTCTGCATATCTGATGATGCATCGGATTGTGAAAGGTTTGCCACATTTCATACACTCAACAAGCCAGTCCTCGACTACCTCTTCAACACCTTGTCCCTTGAGATAGTCTTTGCTCTTGCTGAATTTGAGGAAACGAAGCTCTTTTCCATCACACTCGTACGTACATTCTTTTAGAGGAATACCCTCCATACCTCTTCTGCCTAGGGCAACGAAAACCTTGTCGGGTAACTCATCAAGTGATGGTTCATTCGTCATGCGTAATCACTATGACGTGTTTGTTACCATTACGAATAAATGAGTTGGTTGGACCTATGATATCATGCGATTGGTCACATACTCACGAATGGGCGTGCCTTCCATTGGTGTGCACATAGAATCAGGGATTCTTGACATTCCAGATGCGGCCTCTTACTTTGGCAGGAAGTATCACGTTCATGGTCAGAGTTTTCCGACAACCATGCTGGATCTCCTGAATTGGGAATCAGGTATTGAAGTTGTAAGTCAGATTGTCAAACGACATGAACAATCACCGAATGAAGAACGTCTTCTCACCCGGGAACCGAGCTCACTGACACTGGAAGCTCCAATACCACGGCCAGGGAAAATTATTGCTGTCGGGCGTAACTATCTTGATCATATCAAAGAGACCGGGACTGAAGTTCCCACGTTTCCGGTAGTCTTTGCTAAGTTTCCATCATGTGTAATTGGTCCTAATGATCCTATACAGATACCGAAAATATCGAAACAGATAGACTGGGAGGTTGAGCTTGCGGTAGTAATAGGCAAGATGTGTAAAGATGTCGAGGAGGACCAATCCCTAGACTTCATTGCTGGATACACAATCATCAACGATGTGAGTGCGAGAGATCTTCAACACAGCGATAGACAGTATGTACGTTCTAAATCTCTGGACAGCTTCTGTCCCATGGGCCCTTGTATTGTCACACGAGACGAGCTGGGTGATGGTTCCGACCTTAAGATGATAACGAAAATCAACGGTGTAATAAAACAGAATTCAACAACATCAAAGATGATCTTCAGTGTTCCACAAATTATTGCTCACCTCTCGAAGTCATTCACACTCGAGCCGGGCGATGTGATTGCTACTGGAACTCCCTCTGGAGTCGGATTTGTGAGAAATCCGCCAGAGTTTCTGAAATCAGGCGATGTAGTAGAACAATTCATTGAGAAGATTGGATTCTTGCGTAATCCGGTTATTGAATGCTAATTAGTATAGCTTAGATTTCTTGGAGACCGTCATCGGCGAACTTGATTGAATTGAAATTCATGTCCACCAGCTACAATTTCTCGAGAGACCTTCTCCAGCATTATCTACGTAATTGAAGAGCTTCTTAACTAGTTCTGAACCTGTCCGCTTGGTCTCTGGCATACTGCGCCTCTTCGTATTCGAAAAGAGTTTTGTGGGCTCGAGACAGCATCTCCCAGGCTTCTGCATCCTTTGGCTTCATCCTCAGGTAGGCATTTGTGTATTTCTTGACATTTTCCCAATCTCCAAGCTTTTCATAGCAGCAGGCTGAATAATATGTTCCCCGTTTATGATCCAATTTTGGACCTGCAAGCTCTGTAAAGATAAGGAGTGCATTCTCCCACTCTTCATTTTCATAATGTCCCATGCCCTCCTCGTATCTGAGCTCCATCTCGCTATAATTGACAATTCTTGATGCATAGGTTCCTTGCATTATGACGCCCGCACAACAAATGACGATTGTCGCTAGAAGAATACTCATCCCCAAAGTTACTGCTGGATTGAGAGGTAGAATACCCTGTCCTCCAAGCCACGCCAATATTACTCCCCCCACAGTAATTAGAGCCGCTATCAATATTATGTATTTGTACGGTGGAGAGAATCCTTCAGAAGTTTCCTCTGGAATCATACCCGGAATCATGACCTGTACGGTGCCTCTACTCCTTTTAGGTCTGATGAATCAATCAATCTGTTTGCTTTGAACGTTCTCTGACTCTCCGTTCATGCTCTTCTTGGTCTCTCTTTGATAATAGCCTGTTACGTGAAACATGAATCCATTGACTAATTTTTTCTTCTAAGGCTGGATTCAATTCAAGGGCAAGCTCAGCATATGCAACTGCTTTTTCATCCTCTTCCTCGATGAAATGTGCGTTTGCTTTGTTGTAGAAGGCCTCTGCGTAGTCAGGTCTTAGTGCTACAGCTCTAGTATATGCATCAATTGCAGATCTTCCATCTGCTAGTCTTGAAAAACAATTTCCCAAGTTGTTCCATGCCTCAGCATCTTCCGGATCAATCTCGAGGGCTTTCTCATAACACTCCTTTGCATTCTCAAAATCCTTCTGTTCATAGAATACAGTGCCCTTATTGAACCACAATGCAAAAATTCCATTGTCAATCGCTAGGGCTTCATCATATGCCTTGTTTGCTGCATCATATTCTTCATTTTCTGTTAATGCGTAACCTAGATTATACCATCCTTCTATAGACTCTGGGTGATCCCGCAAGAAGTCACGGAGCTCTACGATAGCTTCTTTGAAGAGTCCATTTTCTATTAGTTTTACAGCTTTCTGAATTGCATTATCACTGTTCTCTGTCACGTCAACCATGATTTGTACTCAATAGGCTTCGGATAAGAGTTACTCAAGTGGATTATTCGGGTTTTTTGACCATCATTCGACCAATTATTGTCAAGATCACACCGAGCATTCCCATTGAATTAGATAGCAAGTTGTAGAACTCCAGAAGCGCATCGACACCCAAAGCCATGTACATATCATAGATGAGGAATATGAGACCGATGATGCCCATCCCTGCAGCTATTCCTATAATGAACTTCCCAGTTCCCACTCTATCTGTCGTGAACAAGATTGCTCCGATAATCACAGCAATACCACCGAGGGTAGCGATGTTCTGAAGTATGATAAGAACCCAAAAGAGGACATCTGCAAATCCTGGAGCCAGTGAGTTTGCAAGAGCAATCAGGTCTCCCCAGATTCCAACACTACCCACAAATCCAGCATAAAACATCAGGATACCGCCAATAAGACATAGAACAAACGACTTCACGTTTCTCATCGAATCACCGTGTGGACAATACATCTCTCAGATAACTGTCTTTTGCACTAAATGCCTATCCTAGATATCATGTGTACTAGATATTCGACGATCAAATGTTGTAACACTGGAAAACCCAACTCTCTTGAGTATCTGAATGGCCTTTTCAATACCCACTCCAACATGGTCTGGAGAGTGTGCATCAGAACCCACTGTCGCAGTCGTCACTCCTGATTCTTTCAGTGCTCTGACAATGTTCTCCTCTGGCATGGGTTCGTCCTGCCCTCTTCTGAGAGGAGATGTGTTTATCTCAAAACCAACATTGTTTCTTCTCATCGACATAACAAGATCATCGAGATAGGATCTCCATATCTCACGAATTTTTTCACCGTAGAAGACTTGTCCAAATCTCCGATAGAGGTCCAGATGAGACATGATATCAAAGAGTCCAGTTTCTATTGCATCAAGAAGGAGACCGTAGTATCTTTCTCCAAGCTCTTCAATTGTGTATCTTCTGAAGGCTTCCCGTGCACGGTCACCAGCAGATATTGCGATATGATCAACAAGATGAGCTGAACCTAGGACTATATCAAAATCCGTCGAATAGAATTGCTCTGGCAGGATACTTTCCACATTCGGGATATAGTCCACCTCGACTCCCAGAAGAACCTTCAGTCCTAACTCTCTATACTTATCTTCTGCAGCTCTTATTGTCATTTCATAGTCTTCCAACCATCCTCCAGAAAGAGTTTCTACCCTCTCGCCTTGGACCACAACAAAGCAATCATCTGTTGAGGTATCTGTGTCAAGATGAGTTGTGAAGGCGATTTCTTTGAGTCCTCTCTCTAAAGCTGAATGACAGAAGTCCTCTACACTTCCTTCTGCGTC
Source organism: Candidatus Thorarchaeota archaeon (assembly GCA_029858305.1). GTDB lineage: Archaea > Asgardarchaeota > Thorarchaeia > Thorarchaeales > Thorarchaeaceae > SMTZ1-45. The sequence continues at coordinate 35,025 of JAOUFI010000004.1, read as the reverse complement.
TATTGAGTATCCGGGATGGACATGATAATCAAACATGTCAATTCACTGAGGTGCATGTTATTTCAGATTGCCTATAGGTGAAGGTTTGCTCATTGATGTAATATTGCTTCCCCAGGCATGGCAATCTGCACTACTCCTTTCTGTAGCTTCTCTTCCTTCAGAAATAGTGCAACTATGGTTGCTAGGAAGGTTGTGACAACAAGAAACAGTATTGAAGCTGCAAGTCCATATAGATCGCCAATGTATCCAAAGATGATAGGTGACACTGCTCCGGGTATTGAGCCAATTGAAAAGATAATTCCAAAGGCTAAACCTCTCTTCCTACGTGGCGATATCTCTGTCTGTAGAGCAGTATTCGCTGGAACTCCTAGATAGAAGAAGAATCCGATGATAACAAGAATTAGGATTAACATTATAGGCTCTAGAGCGAAGTTCAACAACAAGAGGGCTGGTGTTGCAAAACCCGTAGAAACAACAAGGAATGCAACGCGATTATGCAGTTTATCTGATAGTATGGATGAAACGACTTCACCAAAGAGGCCTGCGGTCAGCATAATTGCAGTAAGTATTCCTGCAGAAACTGTGCTAGCACCATATGTGACAACAAGATAGAGTGGCATCAACAGAGATGTACATCGAAATGCCATTCCTCGAAGACCCATGAGCACAATAACTAACCAGAAATTTCGAGTCCAGCCCTCAGGTCCTTCGGACTCTACAACGACCTTCATGTCTTTAGATTCACTGGATGAGCGCCTCATTAGGAATAGTGTCGGGATAAACAGGACAAATCCTAGAATAGCAAGCACTTGTAGAGATCCTTGCCAAGAACCAAGAAATATGAGCAAGGTCACACCAAGAAATGGAGTTATGGCCATCCCGACAAGCCCACCCATTGCCTGAATACCTGTGGCCTTTGCACGATCCGAATTGGGAAACTTCTCTGCTAAGGCAGGAAATGAACTTGGGTGATATCCTGATGCACCAATACCCATGAAAATCTGAAAGATGGTCAGAAAGACAAATTCCTGAGCAAAACTGGTCAGTAGTGTTGCGAATGCTGCCCCGATAATGCTGATTGAGATGAATGCATCACGGTACCCTTTGTCCCCGAGATATCCAACCAAAAGATGTGCTGTGGTCATAGCAACCACTGCAGCGCTCGCAATAATTCCAATCAACGTGTAACTGATACCAAGTTCAGACTGTATCACTTCTAAAAATGGGGATAATGCACCTGTGAAGACGTGATTTATGAAATGTGAAATCGTACAGGCTGCCAAAACTGCATAGGATGCTTGTGTTGTTCGTGCCAAGAGGAATATCACGTCCTGGAATCCCGTGGCACAATGTCCCTAAGTTAAACATACTGATTTCATCAAGATTACAATTAATTTGAAAAAAGAGTCGAGTGAGCTGGCAACTTTGGAGTGAACCTCAGTCACCAGCAAGTCCGATTTCGACTCGGAAAGGTTGTTAGTAATTACAACTAATCCTCATCTACATTTAAAACACAAGTTTCAAGGCAATCAAAGTGTGCCATGATACACCTTGACATTACTAAAGCTTACCTGCACACCAGAGAACGATTTGAAGTACTAATCTCGCATTATCGTTTATTGTGGAATACTCGTCAAGGAGACCCCAGTTATCCAGCATAAAGTTACTTCCTATCACCACTATTTTTCCACCGCCTGCTCCCTCTTTATAACCCAAAACTGGCATTCCAACATAACGTGCCAGTCTGTGTCCATCACCAGGAATCTGAATTGTCGCTCCTAGATAGTCAAATCTATTCACACCATTGGTGATAGGATGTGAATCTATAGTGTCTATGATAGTAGGTGTATCTCCAGTTGGCACTTCATCCTCTGTGAATGAGAATCCAGTCCAAGAGAGAAACTCATTCAAGGCTGAGACATTGAGAGTAGAATTTGATAGCCCCACTACAAAAAGCCCACCGCCTGCATCGTAGTAGTCTTCATAGGCTTGTTTTTCAGACTCTGAAAAGGGAAGAGAGAAGTAAGTGGAACGCTCTGGATCTGTATCATTTATTGAATAGGCACACGGGTCAAGAAGTACAATTGCATCAAATTCTTGCAAGACTGTTAAGGTTGTTGCAGTACTATTACGAATCTCAGTCACCGAGATATTGTTGTTTACTAGTTCCTTGTAGAACTCTCTAAATTGTCCATAGATTGTGTCAATGTCCCATGCCGTGTGAGAGATATCAAAGGCAACACGAGCATTTGGAATTCCGACTGGGAAGCTAATGAAGACACTGGTATTACCAAAGTCTTCTGAAGTGAAAGTGATTGTACCTGCAATCTCCTCTACCCCTGAATTTGGAACATCTACAGCGACTGGAACAAGAGCAATCTGATTCACCTCGATCTCATCATCAATGATGAACAATGATGTGTTTGTGCTGTAAACTTCTGTAATGAACACTGTCGTTCCGCTTGTGAAAAGTCTGATATTGAAATGATATGTATCTCCCTGAAACAATCTTTCATAATCAATAGGTAATATTCCTGGGAAGGCGTAACTAATAGGTGGCAGTTCATTCGTGGATACAGATTGCTTGATGAGATTGAGAGCTCCCTGAATGCTCAGTTTTCCAGCCCCTACTTCATATGGTTGATAATCACTAAGAACTGTGGATCCCTTCATTAGAGCGGTCATGATTGAACCAGGGGACCAGGTGATGTTGTTCGCCATAGAGTATCCAACCAATTCGGCAGCTGCTGCAGAGACTCTCGGAGCCGCAAAACTAGTTCCATAGTACCTCGTCCCATCACTGCCAGTTGTGTATCCTAACGCGCTAATATCTGGCTTCACATAGTGTCCATTTGCGGGTCCAGTAGAACTGAAAAACGCTGGTTCATTATTATCTGTCAATGCACCAACCGCCAGGCAGTTCTTGTAGACTGCTGGTGATTCGATGCTTGTTCCAGCTAGTCCACTATCTCCACTATTTCCTGCCGAAACGATAACAATGACTCCCTGAGAGAAAGCCCAATCAATCGCTGTCTCTGATGGGTCGCCAAGAGTTGGTACACCACCAAGACTTAGGTTGATCACGCTTGCATTCTGCTCAACGGCCCAATGTATCGCTTCAACTAGCGCTACTGTTGGTGCAGTGCCATCAGTGCTCAATATCTTTCCATTAAGGATTAATGAGTTCGGAGCTTGCGCAATCTGCTTGGCAATCAAAGTACCATGAGGAACATCATCTGGCCTAGAATCCGTGACCGATGAATCTACGATTTCATATCCATTCTGTAATGTTATGAAACTCTGCTGCGCAACAATCCTCCCTTGCAGAGATAAGTCAGAATCAATACCCGAATCAAGCACAGCGACCCTAACAGGCTCAGTAGGACCTATACTGTTTGGGATAAAATTAACAATCAGTGCAATCCCAGTAGAAACTATAATCATGAGAATAATGACAAGTGCGATAATCTTCGTTCCATTCGATTTGGATTGTCTTTGTGTACTTGCAGGCTCCCAGTAAAAACTCATGGTATACACCATTCAATAGTAGATAGCGTGCGATATTCTTGCCTAACATCCTATATACATGAACCTATCGACGTAGTAGTAATTGAACAAAACTGAAAAGCTTCAAAAGGTTGCTCTTCTCATTCAGGAATAGTATTAGGCTGATGGGCTCATTCGAGTTTCATTTATCTGCTCAAACAGCTTCTCATCTGCACCCTTGAGAGGTATAGATTTTGTCACTAGACGATGCCATCACAGAAAGCAGCACAACTGCGCAATATCACTCGCAACCTCTTGAGGAGGTCCTCAATCTCATTGGCGTTGATGCGACCCGAGGTCTTTCAGTCGATGAAGCAAAGAAACGTCTTGCTGAGTTTGGGCCAAATACTATTCCTCGATACAGAGGCGCATTTTGGCAGGTGTACATCGCACCCATTCTCAATTGGCTAATCACTATCTATATCATAAGCTCTTTTGCACTGATCACAATTGCATTCCTCTTTCCATCTGAGCTTAATACTATAGGTGGAGCGAGTGTATGGCTTGCTGTTGTTGCAGTCAATGCTATTGTTGCAATGATTCAACAATTCCGTGCTCAGAAAAAATTAGAAGCTCTGGAGAAACTCTCAGCGGGAGAAGCTCGAGTTATTAGAGATGGGAGAGAATCCTATATCTCACCATTGGATATTGTCTTTGGCGACATTGTGAAGCTAGAGCAGGGCGACAGGATTCCAGCTGATGCACGAGTAATTAATTCTTCCAATCTGATGACAAATGAAGCATCACTAACTGGAGAAAGCGTTCCTGTTATGAAGAGTGAGGATGCACACGTCAGTGAAGATTCTCCCCTTACTGATAGATTGAACATGGTCTATTTCGGAACGTATGTTGCAACAGGGATGGCAACCATTGTTACGACAGCTACTGGTGGTCGTACAGAGATTGGCAAGATTCAAGGAACGCTCGAAGCTCTAAACACTGGCGATATTCCCCTAAGGAGAAAGGTCAATCGTTTAGCAAAATACCTGGGAATCGCAGCAATCTTACTCATGGCAATTTCAGTTCTATGGCAAGTATTCCTTTACCCAATTCTGGGAGGGAATCCTTTTGATTTTAATATTCAATATCTCTCTGAACGGATTGGAGCTGGTATCACACGTGCTATGACAATCATGCCAATAAACATCCCATTATTGACTACGATCGTTCTTCTCACGGGAGTTCTGGCGATGGCCAAGAGAGGTGTTATCATTAGAGACCTCTCAGCGGTTGAGAGCCTTGGCCGAGTAAGTGTCATATGCAGTGATAAAACTGGTACAATGACTAAGAACCAGATGACTGTCAAGTACTGCTGGGACACAGAGAACCTCTTCTCTGTCATGGGTGATGGATATAATCCTCAAGGTGGTATCAGCCATCTAAAGGGTGCCACGAGCTCCAATATTGGTAATATTGAGGAAGAGCCAATCAATGATGTGTTTGCGTGGAAAGGCCTCTTCCGTCTAATCAATTGCGGTGGACTTGCAAATGATGCAGAAATAATAACCGAAGACCTCCCCGATCAGGGAACAATATGGGTTCCGCTTGGAGATCCTACTGACGCAGCTTTGCTAACACTCTTCAGAAAGAGTGGAATAGATGAAGTCGCAGTCAAGGAACGATACAAAATTGTTGAGGAGTTCCCATTCGAATCAGAACTGAAGAGGATGTCAAAGATATGTCAAGATGGAGATTCCTTCATTACATTTGTGAAGGGTGCCACAGAAGTTCTCATACCACTATGTGATTATGCGAATGGAAAGGACAATCCGACAAGAATGACTCCCGGTCTTCTCCAACGTGTAACTAATCTTACGAATGATTTTGCAGCCAAAGGATACCGCGTAATTTCTCTTGCATACAAACAGATGGATTCCATTCCGACTGGCAAGAAAGCACGCCATGTTGCGGAAAGTGGTCTTACTTATCTTGGATTTGCATGCATAGTCGATCCTCCACGAGAAGGCGTCAAGGAGGCTGTCCAAGCCTGTCACAGCGCAGGGATCAATGTCGTCATGATTACTGGCGATGCTGCGGCAACAGCAAAGACCATAGCTATAGACCTTGGAGTCTTTCAACAGAATTCACTTGTTGCGGAAGGTTCCAAGATTAATGATATCAGTGACGAAGACTTTGCACGAACGAATGTCTTTGCTCGGGTTAATCCAGATCATAAGCAGATCATTGTTGAACGATATCAGGATCAGAACAAAGTTGTCGCGATGACCGGAGATGGTGTGAACGACGCCCTTGCCCTAGCTATGAGCGATGCTGGAATTGCGATGGGCATCACAGGTACTGATGTTGCAAAGGAAGCTGCAGACATCGTCATTACTGACGACAGTTTTGCATCAATTGTGTCTGGCGTTCACCAGGGTCGAGGTCTCTTCAACAAGATTCGAATGATGATCTATTTCTACATAGCCATCAATCTCTTTGAGAGCGTTATCTTTTTTGGAGCTCTCTTCATTCTACCAAACCTAGAAATTCTGACCTATTGGCAACAGATCTATCTTGTTGTCACCACGCACTCATTCCCCGGGCTTGCGTTAGTTTTTGATAGGACGTCACCTCGAGCAATGGAAGACAAGCCTAGGGATAGTCAAGGGATCATCACTAGGAATCTAGGCAAGATTATGGCATTGAATGTCATCCTAATGGCAGTTGGCGCATCTGTCGTGTACTTCCTGACCTTTACTGGTTATCTAGGAATTGTTGAAGTGACTCCTGAAAATGTGAGTGGTTTCTGGACAACAATCTATTCCACCGAAGATCCAATCTGGACACTCCTAAAGGCAACTTCGATGCTTCTTTCAGTGATTTTGATTGTTGAGAGTACAATAGTCTTACTAATCCGTAGGATTAACATACCCCTCCATAAGAGTCTACGTGAACCGGGAACCTGGATCTTCGCAATATTCCTAGGTCTCATCTATCTAGCCCATCTCCTACTCATGTATGTCCCTCAGGTAAATGAGATTCTCTCAACAGTTGGACTTAATTTCTACATCATACCCCTCACCCTCTATGATTGGCTAATATGCATATTATTTGCGTTGCCTACTATTCTTGGTGTGGAGCTCTATAAACGGTATTTCAGGAACAGAGATGTCGATTTGTAGTCCCATGTATAATGTATATACAATATGTGTCTAGTATAGGAACTATATAAATAACCAATGTGAGCAAGCATTATCGGAGGCTGACCCTTGACAAGGATGACAACTCATAAGATACGACTGATGAAGGAGAAGAGTAAGAGGATAGTTATGCTTACTGCCTATGATGCTCCTACCGCGTCTATCCTTAGTGAATGTGGGATTGACATGATACTCGTTGGCGACTCTGTTGGCAACTCGCTACTCGGGTATGAGAGCACAATTCCCGTTACACTGAATGATGTCATTCATCATTGTGCAGCAGTCGCTAGAGCCCATCCAAACTCTCTAATCATTGGTGACATGCCATTCATGTCCTATAAAGTCAGTGAGCAGCAGGCTTTGGAGAATTGTGCCCGTATGCTTCAAGAGGGCGGAGCTGAGGCTGTGAAGATTGAGGGTGCTGGACGAGTCACTGAGATAGTACGTTCGGTTGTGGATGCAGGAATTCCTGTTATGGGACACATTGGTCTTACGCCACAATCCATCTTCCAAGTCGGTGGGTATCGTGTCCAAGGTCGGACTGCAGATATGGCGGAGGTTCTTGTTGAACAAGCAAAGAGTCTCGAAGATGCTGGTGCCTTTTCACTTGTCATTGAGTTGGTTCCGACTGAAACAGCAAAATTGATCACGGAAGCAGTCAAGATCCCTACAATCGGTATAGGCGCTGGACCTCACTGTGATGGTCAGGTTCTTGTACTCTGGGACATGCTTGGCTTGTTTGAGGATTTTAAACCAAAATTTGTAAAACGATATGCCAATGTTAGAGAAGTGATTAGAAACGCAGTCAAGGAATATGCCGACGATATAAGAAATGGTACATTCCCCGACGCTGAACACAGCTTTGAGATGTCAGAAGAAGAAACTGGTAGACTCTATGGAAGAAATAAGCCCTCTCCCTAGAGGGCTCACTCGTGAGCAGTTTATGCCTTCTCTTCAACAATCTCGTTGATGGCTTCAATCAGCTTATCTGGATCTATGCCGTGGGCTAGAGCTCCCTGCTCAATTGTTTCAAATCTTGCTGCAGCGCAACCATAGCAATGAAGACCTGCTTCCATAAAGGCTCCAGCAGTCTCAGGCCATTTCATAACGACTTCAGCAATACTCATGTTCTTGTTTACTGCATGCGACATTGTAATTCACCATTAACTATTATTAAGAATAACTATGGTTAACAATTAGAGATGGAAAAAATGTGCTAATATACTTTACCTTCTGTGTGTGTTTGTCCTAGATGCCCTAGGAATGTCATTTCCGTCTATTCCATACACGAAGCTTGAATTCTTTTCATTCCTCTTGAATAAAGGATATTACCCTGTTTTCTCAATTAATTGTTGATTTACATGATGCACCACGAAGATCTCTCACAGATGCTCATTAATCTAGAAGTGGATGATATTGCTGACCGAGTTGAGGAAAAGCTCAGCAATGGGGCGGAGCCCCAAGAGATTTTGGAGGCATTGACGCGCGGCATGAACGAAGTTGGCAGATTGTATGAAGAGAACGAATACTTCCTCCCTGAGCTTGTTCTAGCTGGTGAGACCATGAAGGAAGCCTTCAAGGTGCTCAAACCATATCTGAAAGTGGGTGATGCGAGCGAGTCGAGTGCTATCATCACTGCAACGGTGCAGGGTGATACACACGATATTGGCAAGAATATTCTCATCACGATGCTTCTGTCTGGAGGGTTCGAGGTCATCGATTTGGGAACCGACTGTTCCGCTGATACAATTGTTCAATCCGTGAGAGAGCATAAAGCCAGAGTTGTAGCACTAAGTGCCTTGCTTACAACAACAATGAGAGAGATCTCCAATGTCAATCAGGCTCTGAAAGAAGCAGGTCTCCGTGATAGCATCAAGCTTATCGTCGGAGGCGCACCTCTTAGTGAGAATCTCGCGAAGGAGCTCGGTGCAGATGCCTATGGGGCAGATGCTATTGAAGGTGTAAGAAAAATCAGGAGTCTTCTTGAGGAGTAGTACACTGGCACAAGTCTGCCTTATACTAAAATTTGTACATATTTCCAACGCTACTTGTTACATATGCTCTTGAGAAAGCGCTAGCTATCAGGTGTTGAGCTGGAGTACTTGTGCAATGGCATGGAACAATCATGGATGGAGAGATAGCTTGCAAATCTCTAATTGTGTGTTCGATGCGGGGAATGTTTTGCTTTCCTCCAAGGTGAAAACCACCAATTATAGCATGCACTTTATTCACTCCGGTCAATCTAATTGCTTCGTAGATGGAATTTACTATTCCTGAGTGAGCACAGCCAGTTATTATGATCAATCCTTCCTTGGTCCTCAAGATCAGACAATTGTCATCGATTATCTCTGAATCGTTTCTCCATTCATTATCAATGAGTGCTTGGTGATTCGGAAATCCTTTCTCGTACTCCGTCAGTCTTGGTATTTCTCCTGACCTTAGAATAGTGTTCCCTGCAATCAAAGTTGGCTCTGTGGTTAGAATAGGATTTCCACCTGCTTCAGTGATATCATTGGCAGTGCACACATATGGTAGTTCTCTGATGTGTTCTCCCTGTTGTGTTTTTGAAGCGATTCGACGTTTAACAAGCATTCGCGGATGCAGATATACAGGAGTCTTAGGATGTCCTATTCTAGCGAGAATTGAAAGAAGTCCACCCATGTGATCCCAGTGCCCATGACTAATCACAATTGTGCCAATTGAACTGGTATCCAAGCCTAGCGACACTACATTGTGGATGAGAATATCTCCTGAAGGCCCAGTGTCATACAGAACCGAGTATATTTTCTCTCGGTGTTTGGTTCTAATCAGAGTGGAGAATCCATGGCCACCAAAGAGATAGTTTGGTGATGCGTCCTTTGCTGTTACCCATTGACGAACGGGAACAAAATTATCATGTGACTTGCTGCTTAAAATCTCGATGACATTGTCCACTAGAGTGATGATTTCAATACTATCCACTCTGTGTGGACAAATGACCATGTTGAACGCCACCAGCTTACATAAGCTAAAGTATCATATTTTCTAATCCCATTTCTTTTAGGATTTCAGGATAGATGTTGTATAATGGTTTGATTTTGGATAGGAGCCCAAGTGCCTTTGACACGGATCCCTCCAACTTGACCTGACCTCGAGCCATTGCAACAGTTGTGCTCAATTTGTTCTGCCAGAACTTGTTAGTTGTTTCGGATTTTGACCAGACTGTTATCTCTGGTTCCACATCACTATCAAAAGTGAGAGTTCCTATCTCACCATTTGGACCAGGGTTTCTAAAGTTGATTGTCATGTGTACTTCAGGGTCCTCTATATCAAACCTGACAACAACCTGCGACTTTGCCAGTTTGTCCATCACTTCAGTTTCTTTTCTTGCTTCAATCCAGAATTTGTTGAAGATTTCCATAAGTTGTTCTTTATTCTCAAAGGCTACCAAAAGGCAAACCTCCACAGACTGCGGTATGCTGAAAGGGAGTTAGAAGTCTTTTGGCTGATAGTTCTTTACCTATTATTAGTTGGCTAGCAGATACTTCTCAATCTCCCAAGATGTTATTTCAGAGCTCCCAGGATCTTCAGTTGATTGAACATAATCTGTCCACTCTTGCCTTCGTTTGGCAACAAGGAAATCAATTGTAGAGTTACCTAATCTGTCCCTCAACATCCTACTTTTTTCTAAATATGATATCGCGCTTTGTAATGAAACTGGTAAACACTTGATAGATTTCTTCGATTCATACAGATTACTATCTGATGGGAGGGGAGGTTCAATCTTTCGTTGAATTCCGTCAAGTCCTGCACTAAGCATTGCAGCAATCCCAAGATGTGGTGAAGATGATGCATCAGGGCATCGAAGTTCGATCCTCGCCGCATCATGGGAGCCATTGAAATGAGGGACACGAATCATCGTACTCCGATTCCGATATCCCCATGCTATGGCTGTTGGAGCTTCAAACCCGGGTACCAATCTCTTATACGAGTTCACAGTCGGAGCCAAGACTGCTGCAAGAGTGGTTGCATGCTCGAGAAGTCCTCCAATGTAATTAGTCGCAAGGGTGGAGATTTCTCCACATCTCTCACCAGCAAACAGGTTCTTTGATTCGTTCACGCTCCAGACACTCTGATGCAAATGCATTCCCGATCCATTTTGATTGACAAATGGTTTGGGCATGAACGTGGCAATCAAACCTCTTCTATATGCGATTTCTGAGATGATGAGTCGTGCCATCATAATGTTATCTGCGGCGGTTTCTGCTGGCAAGTACCGCAAGCCTATCTCTTGCTGCCCTTGTGCAACTTCGTGATGATGTGATGTGGTTGGTATCCCTATTGCGTTCAATGCTCGAATGATCTCCCGTCTTAATTCAAGTGAAGAGTCGAGTGGGATTGATGAGAAATATCCTCCATGATCGCATGGTTTTACATTATTATCAGTACTTCTTGTGATAGTAAAGAACTCAAGCTCACTTCCAACCAAGAGCTTGAATCCTTGCTCTGATGCAAATGCGACAATTTGCTTGAGGATGTTGCGAGGATCTCTTGGGTGAGGTGAACCTGAAACATCATGTACTCCACATAACATGAACGCTGCTGATTTGTCCCAAGGTTGAGTGATTGGGGTGGCGCGAGTTGGGAGAATGAGCGCATCGCTATCATTGATTGAAGAATAACCCGGAATTGAAGAACCATCAATAACAATTCCAGATTCCATGACTTCCTCAAGTCTATCATACCCCACTTCGATGCTTCTTGTACATCCCAGCAGGTCGGTGAATAGTAGTCTGATGAATTCGGGGTCTCTTTCTTCTGGAGCCATCAATGGATACCTCTATTCGGAGTGAGTGAATAATAACTGAGAGAATTCATTGCTTCCCGTGTTGACCCTTGGGGTGCTGAAACGAGGATTGTTTCCATTTTTTTCTAATTATGAAACAATGACTTTCTCTCACTATTCTATGAGCCCAAATTGGTTATATGATTTATCTGCTAAAATGGGAAAGTATTTCAATTTATTCGGAAAATATATCGACTATACCGAATAAATTTCGGTATTCGACTGTAATGATACAGAATTTTCTGGAAGTACCTGGAGGCGAATTTGGTAATGGATAAGACAGATCTTGAGATATTGGCAATTCTGCAAAAGGATAGTAAGCGTAGTATTGCGAAAATTGCGCAGGATGTGGGAAAGGGAATATCGACAGTTCATGACAGAATTCAGGCGCTCCAGAAGGCTAACATCATCAAAGGATACACAGTTGTTCTGTCTCCGGAACAGCTTGATCGTGAAACTCTAGCATTCATTCTTGTTACTGTACGTTATCGCATTCCTGGACGTAAGACAGTACTTTCGCAACGAGAATTCTGTCAGGAGATAGCCGGGCATCCCCTTGTTCAGAGCGTCCATGTATTAAGTGGCGAATATGATGTTTTACTAAAGGTACGTACAAAGAACATCGAGGAGATGAATCACTTCATAGTTGACTTTCTTCGAGAGTTGCCTGCTGTGGATAAAACAATGACAATGTTTGTCATGGATACATATCTTGATTCTCTCGAGCTTCGCAATTTGTCAAATTCAATCTAGTACCTTTATGACACTTGGAATACCAAAACTGCCAGGCAAATATTCCACTCCGCTTATATCCTCTGTATGCCTGAGTAGTGTCGTGAATTACTGATGGAGGTTCGCGGTTCAAAACGGCCTACTTTCAGCTCTTCTGAAGTTAAGGAGATTTGCAAGAAATTTTTTAATTTAAGTGGTGGCCTTAGAGAACTTCCTAGTGAAAGGGATCAGAACTTTCATCTCATGGCTGATAATGGAGAACAATTCGTTCTGAAAATTGCTGCTACGACCGAAAAAGAAGCTACCTTGATTTTTCAAAATTGTGTTTTGGAGTATCTCTCAAAAGAACGCTTCAACACACCAGTGATAAAGAAATCAGTTTATGGAAGAGAAATGGAAAGAATAAAGTCAAGTTCTGGAATGTCTCATTACATCAGGTTAGTAACATACCTCCCAGGGAAGGTTCTAGCTAAGGTCAATCCTCATTTGCCAGATCTACTAGCTGATTATGGCAAGTTTCTTGGCATCCTAACCCATAATCTCTCTGGATTCGATCATCCTGGTGCTCATAGAGAATTCTATTGGGATCTAAATCAGGCATCTCAAGTTATTCAAAAGTACTCTGTGTTGATTAATATTGAATCCAAGAAATCCCTTGTTGATTACTTCCTGAATCTCTACGAAAGAATGGTACTTCCCAAACGTGACAAGCTTAGATCGAGTGTTATCCATAATGATGCCAATGATTACAATGTGCTAGTAAATCATCCACATGTTGCATCCAGATCGTTTGGTCTTCTAGATTTCGGAGACATGGTGTTCTCTCAGACAATCAATGAACTAGCAATTGGTATAACATATGCAATTCTCGATAAACCAAATCCGATTAATGTTGCTCAACAGATTATTGCTGGATTTCATTCGGTATTTCCCCTCACGGAATTAGAACTGGAACTCCTTTTTCCCCTAATCTGTACTCGCCTCGCAATGAGTGTATCAATCGCAGCCTATCAACAAAGTCTTGAGCCTGAGAATGAATATCTTAGCATCAGTCAAAAGCAGGCATGGGCTGCACTTCATCTCTTAAAAGAAATTCATCCTCGCTATGCAGAATACTGTTTTCGATCTGCGGCTGGTCTGGAGCCTTGTCCTCTTGCTTCGCCGGTCATTCAATGGCTGAAGAACAATGCAATGAATCTCGGAAGTCCTATTGGAGTTTCACTTGATACGAATAATTGCACGGTGATTGACCTTAGTGTTGGTAGTCTCGATGTGCAATCGCCTTTTCATCTTTCAGACCATCGAGCCTTTGGGGAACTTGTATCAAAAAGGCTCAAGGCGGAAGGTGTTCGAATTGGAATTGGGCGATATAATGAGCCTCGTTTAATCTACCAAGGAGAACAATACCTGACCTTTGATAATGAAAAGCGTACTGTCCATCTTGCTACAGATATTTTTGTTGAAAACGGAACACCTGTCTTCTCAATCTATGATGGCAAAATCCATAGCTTTCAGGATACTGCAAAACCACTGGATAATGGACCGACGATTGTTGTAGAGTATGAAACATCTCCGAACACTCCTCCCTTCTATGTTCTCTATAGTCATCTCTCAAGAGAATCTCTCAATGGTCTCTCTGTTGGCAAGACTGTGAGGAAAGGGGAGCAGATTGCCACTGTAGGTGAATATCCTGATAATGGTGGTTGGCCACCTCATCTTCATTTCCAATTGATTGTGGATATGCTAGATAAAGAGGGCGATTTCTTTGGGGTTGCTCCACCCAGCAAGAGAAACATCTGGTTGAGTATCTGTCCCGATTCTAATCTTATTCTTCAAATTCCTGACTCTCTCTTTCCACGTCCCAGCCTCTCAAAAGAAGAGATACTGACCCTTCGCCACACGCATATTGGTAGGTCTCTGAGTGTTTCCTACAAGAAACCCCTGACAATTGTTCGAGGCTATATGCAGTATCTTTATGATGAAGATGGCAGGGAGTATCTCGATATTCGCAACAATGTTCCTCAGGTGGGTCATAGTAATCCTGTGATAGTTGAGGCATTGGCAAGACAAGCATTCGTTCTGAATACAAACACGAGATATCTCCATGAAGCACTTGTGAAATATGCAGAACGACTGTGTTCAACACTTCCGAATCCCCTTAGTGTCTGCTTTTTTGTGAATAGCGGTAGCGAGGCAAACGAGTTAGCCTTACGCCTTGCAAAAACTCACACTAGACAGAGAGACATCATTGCCATTGATGGTGCCTACCATGGAAACACATCTGGACTGATCGACATCAGTTCATACAAACATGCTGGCCCAGGTGGTGAGGGAGCTCCTTCCCATGTGCATGTTGTCAGGATGCCCGATGTCTATCGAGGCCAATACAGCGGCATTGGTGCAGGGCAAAAATACGCTCACATTGTATCTGAAACAATAGAGAGTATTGTAAAAGAAGGCCGAGGGCTTGCCGCCTTCATCAGTGAGCCTCTGATGGGATGTGGTGGACAAATAGTATTTCCAGAGGGCTATCTGGAGGAATCATACAAGTACGTACGGGAAGCTGGTGGCGTCTGTATTGCAGATGAAGTGCAGACTGGCTTTGGTAGGATGGGAAGTCACTTCTGGGGATTCGAAACTCAGAGAGTGGTACCCGATATTGTCACCATGGGGAAGCCAATTGGAAATGGACATCCCATTGGCGCAGTAGTGACAACCCCAGAGATTGCTCAGTCTTTTAATACAGGTATGGAATTCTTTAGTACAACAGGGGGAAATACCGTTTCATGTGCTGTCGGCATGGCCGTCCTAGATGTTATTGAGAGTTTGAAACTGCAAGAGAATGCATTAGTTGTTGGGAACTACCTATTGAAGCGGCTCAATGCACTAAAAGAGAATCATCCAATAATCGGTGATGTCCGTGGCATTGGTCTCTTCATCGGCGTTGAAATGGTTAGAGATTCTGTCATCCTTGAACCAGCTGCAGAGGAAACTAAGTATATTGTTGAGCGAATGAAGGATTTTGGTGTCCTGATCAGTCTTGATGGTCCTCTAAACAATGTTCTCAAAATCAAGCCCCCTCTGATCTTCACGATTGAGAATGCTGACAGATTTATCGATGTCTTGGAGACCGTGCTCCGTGAGGATCCTGTTACGAGTCAAAACTGACAATGATCGACATCCTGAGGTCTATCCTTGTTATTGAGAAATTTTCTTTGAAGCTATAACATCGGTACACTATACTCTTATGGACCATCTGCTTAGTAGAGAAGTGACCATGAAACCTGACTATTCTAATAGTATTGTCAACCTCATGAGTTCCATTGTTTCCACAGGTGGTGTTACGAGTCCATATTCTCCATTGGATTCGCAATCACTCTCAGGAATAAATGATGCTGACAATATTGTTCTCTTAGTTATTGATGGTTTAGGCTATAATTATCTTAAGACTCGTGGCTCTGACACATATATTGCACGACACCTCAAGACGGCGATTACATCAGTCTTCCCTCCTTCAACAGGTTCTGCAATGACCTCGATTTACACCGGACTTGCTCCTCAGCAACATGCTTCAACTGGTTGGTATGTCTATCTGAAGGAATTTGGATTAGTTTCACGAATTCTCCCATATAGCAATACTATCGACTACAATGTTTTAGGTGAGAGTATCTCCCATGTCATTGATGTAACTTCCCTTCCTTCCCAAATGGACCGTGACTATTATGTTGTGTTGAACGAGCGAATTATTGATTCAGAATTCACAAGGCATATTGTGAGAAATGCCCGTAGAATCGGATTTGACAATGAGCTTGATGGGTTGTTCAAGAGCGTCAAAAACACGATAGGTCATTCTGATAGAAAGAAGTACATTCAGGCATATTGGCCATATCTTGATGAAGTGAGCCATATCCCTGGTCCTTCAAGCCAAGAGGCTCAGGACCATCTGAAATTCTTTGATGCGAAAACAAAAGCTCTTGCGGAATCGCTCGAGGGGTCGAGTACAACTTTGATTATCACCAGCGACCATGGTTTTATGGATGTTCCAACAGCGAATTCCATATTAACACGAGACCATCCCGAGCTCATGGACTCTCTGATTCTTCCACTCTGCGGCGATTCAAGGAGCGTATTCTGCTATGTTCGTCCATGGCAGACAGAGAGATTCGAGACCTATGTGCAGAAGGTGTTTGGAGGTATATGTGAGATATATCGGAGCAAAGACCTCATCAATCAGAACTGGTTTGGCTTGTTTGAGGTAAATCCGAAACTCCATAGTCGAATAGGCGATTACACGCTCATTTTCAAAGATCAGCATGCCATTCTCAATTGCTTTCCAGGAAGAGAGCCACCCGAAATGCTAGGACATCATGGAGGTGTCTCTCCAGATGAAATGCTCGTTCCTCTCATTGTGATTGACTGTTGAAGTAAACACATATACTCGATGTAAGTGGATTGATTATACTGAGGCAAAAGAGTATGGTGTCGATTGACCAAGTCCTGAAAGCAAGAGAACGTATTGGACGATTAACCAGAGTGACTCCCTTGAAACGCTCTGAATACCTTAGTCAACTCACAGGCGCATCAGTTTTTCTCAAACTTGAGAATGAGCAAATTTCTGGCTCCTTTAAAGTGAGAGGCGCTCTCAATAGAATGATGACACTGACAAAGGAAGAGATTGCGAGAGGCGTTATTACTGCATCTACAGGCAATCATGGACTTGGTGTTGCATTTGCAGCGGGGCAGCTCGGAATCAAAGCTCGGGTTGTGTTTCCAACTGAGGCATCTCAAGAAAAGCACAAGAAAATGTCTGACGCTGGTGTTGAAGTTATTCAAGAGGTTGGCTATGCCGAAATTGAAGACTATGCACAGGAACTTGCGAAAGACAAGAACTTGACCTATGTCAGTCCCTATAATGATTCTGAGATTATTGCAGGGGCTGGAACTGTAGGTCTTGAGATCCTAGAGCAGTCTGACCACATTGATGCAATTATTGTCCCAATAGGAGGTGGAGGCCTAATCTCTGGTATTGCTACAGCTGTTAAGGTAAAGAGCCCCAAAACTCAGATTATCGGAGTACAATCAGAGGTCTCTCCAGAGGTATATGAATCATGGAAGGCTGGTCACTGGGTTGAGGCAGCAGAGTCAGACTCACTAGCTCAGGGTCTCATGGGCGGAGTTGAGTCTGATTCTATAACGTTAGGTATAATTCAGAAATATGTTGACCGTATCGTTCTGGTTCACGAATCCTCTATCCTCGAAGCCATCTGCCTTCTCTATGAAAAAGAAAGACTTGTTATAGAAGGAGCCGGAGCCGCCTCTGTTGCAGTTCTTCTCGAGATGAAACAAATGTTCTCCGGAAAAAGTGTAGTTGCTGTCATCAGTGGTGGAAATATCAGTGAGGATCACGTAAAGGCTCTGATATACAGTAAAACCAGATAGTGTTGGATAATCATTCCTCGAAACTGGAATCATCTAGATATTCTTCAATTTCATGCTCGAGTGACACATCTTTCAGGTCCTCAAGTATTGCCTCATCCAGTGGCCTATTTGACATTGTCAGCTCCAAGCGACCATACCATCCACAGTCTTTACAGAAATACATTGGTTGAAAACTGCCTATATACCCCAGGTCATGAAAAGATGTCAATTCTTGGATTCTAGGACTCTTGCACTCTGGGCAAATAATAAAATCAGCAAATATGCCCCTCTTCTTTAACTCGTCAAGAGCCATTCGAGTGGCTTTAAGTCTCTGAAGCTCCTTGAGTTTCTTTTCTGTAAGCTGTTCTTGGGATTGATTCGACATTGTGAATACTCAAACTCCCTTTGCATTTCAGCTTTATCTATCTAATGTTATCTCTTCTGTTGTACTATGTTTAACAAGAGCTCTTTTGGTTTGAAGGATTAGAAAGATGATACTCGCTCATAGTGCTTTGCTATTTGGACTCTGTTTTAAGAAGTGTATCCTGCTACTAGGCACCTATTTCATCCGATTAAAGAATTTGAAAGAGAATATATAAAGGGTCTAAAATGCGCTCCTACTCCTTTTCAAAGCCTTCTCGAAGCATTTTAACAATGTATCCTGAAAAAGGATTCTTTCAAAGAGTTGCTAATATGTCGATTTCCACCTCCTAATCTGCAGCTACTGTGAAGAGACACATGTGCTGCTATGCAGACTAAACCTGCATACTGTGAAGGAAGGAGTGAACGATTTGAAGAAATACATCCTCTTGTTTGGTATCTTTGCATTGATTCTCATGTTACCTCCTGCACAAGCAACACTCACTGATCTAGTGGAAGATTCCACTTCAAATCTAGTTAATGCTAGTGTAGTAATTGGTGAAGAGATCACAGTAGAGATTGATATCAAACCTGATACATTGAGCTCGAATAGTAAAGGAGATTGGGTGACCTGTTACATAACCCCACCTGAAGGTTATGTGGCGCACGATGTCGACTTTACAAGTGTAACCCTCGGAGACCTCTCTGCATTGGCTGAATTCTCTGGAATTGTAGATCGAAACAATGATGGAGTATTTGAAGCCATGGTCAAATTTGACCGGAGTGCAGTAATTGAAATGCTAGCTGGAACTAATGGACCAGTTGAACTAATGATAACTGGTATGTTTTCAGATGGGGCAATTTTCTCAGGTACAGATACTATCAACCTAGTGTTTCACTGAACCTCAATTCAGATGGAGGCATGGTTGAGATGAGAAAGATATCAATCTGTATTCTTAGCTTAGTTCTACTAAGTGGAATGCTTGTCACTGCAGTTCCCTTGGGAGTGGCAACACACCAGGAAAGAGCTTTGATTGCATCTATCGAGGATATGGATTCCTCCAGTTTGGAGACTATGGCACTAGACTTCAAATCACAAAATGGCGTAGCAGAGCACTTTGCTGTTATTGTTGGCATCAGTGATTACAAATCAATCAATGATCTACGGTATTGCGATGACGATGCAAACGACTGGTATTACTACCTATCTGAGATGGGCTATGAACACATATTGGTCCTAGGAGATAACTCGAGCTACTACCTCCAATATGACGGAGTAGCAACCGAATATAATGCAAAAATGGCTCTTCTCGAGATGGTGAATAATGCTGGTCCTAGAGATACAATCGCATTCATCTCTTCAGGTCATGGATCTGGAGATAGTAGAGGTGCGAGCCTGCTTTGTATGTGGGATATCACTGCCGGCGAGAATGGTGAAGACGGATATTTCTGGGACTATGAACTTGCTGCCATTTTGGAACTTGCTGTAGCTGGTAATGTGTTCGTTTTCTTAGATCACTGTTTTGCTGGAGGATTTGGTGAAGAATTAATGGCGATGTCTAATTCTGAACATGTTTACTTCGCGTCGACATGTGACATCATGGGCATGGGTTGGGACGCGGGTGAGTATAGTAACGGACTGTGGACCTACTTTTTCTTAGAGTATACACTCATCCAGATTTTTAATTCTGACCCACGCACAGAGATGGAAATTGCTTTTGACATAGCTGCTGAAGCCTACCCATATCCTCGAGGAGCACATCATCCCCAAGAGTACGATGGTGACCCATCAAGTCCCTTCCTCCTATGGTGAGAGAAATCTCACCATAGTTTTTTTATTTCTCAAAAAATCCTTTTCTAGTTCAATCGACGAATTATCAATTTGGTATGGTTTCTTACAACCAATATTGTCACCATATGATTCGATAAACCGCCATATTATCAGTTCCACAGACCACATTATCATCTAGATGCGCTCGATATAGTTCTGTAGTTGATCCACCATTTGCCATTATGGCATTTCTAAGCCATTGGAACCATTCTACATAGTACATGATATATGTACAATTCATTTCCTTTAGGTAATCTACCTGTTCACTAAGAGTCGTGTAGTTATGCAATAAAGGAGGAGTTACAAGGCCATACTGGTCAAGAACGATCCCTCTGGCAAAGAAACCAATCGCGCCAACATCATAGGTGGCAATCACGGCATCATCGGGCACGTTATCACGAATCCACATTGAGAGGTGGACCTGCATTTCCTCGATATTTTTTGTTTGATTGGCGTGCACATTAGTATACCAATCATTGATTATTATTGATGGTAGAAACAACATCAATACAACGAATATAATCATCAGGGTTCTATATTCCTGTTCTCTTGGATTTTTCAAAGATACCGTTCTGAATAACCTCTCGATTGTAAGTACAGTGCCGCAGGTGAATGCAATACTCAGGATATCGAAAAGCGGAACTAGATATCTAGCTGCGAAAAGGAGCGACATCCCCGGCATTGTCAATCTATATAGTGCATATAGCGAACTGACGAGTAAAAGCTCATACGGTCTTCGTTTAAGAATGAGAAGAGCAAATGCGCCTACGAATCCTAGTACTAGATATGGTTCGTTAGGAAACCAAGACTGAAACCAGAAATAATCCCAGAGGTCGATCGCATCTTGTGTCACTCCCCATCTCATTTTCGAATAGTATGAGTCAGGAAGTGGAAGCCCTGTTGTACTGTAACAGTGTAAGACCCAAGGTAGAACAACAAGGGCGGCAAGAATAAACATCACCGTAATGGTCAGAATACGTTCTTTCTTGAGTTTATCCCGATAAAGAACCGTAATCGCTCTTATTGGAAGGCATACTGCCGCAAGCAATACAAACTCCGGTCGACATAAGTATGCCAAACCCGCAACTACTCCGAGAGCTAGATCGTATTTTTTCTCCGGCCGCGGAAGCAGAAGTAATCCAAGAAGGATCAGCATCATCCCCAGAGGGGTTTCCATTCCTGAGAGCATCAGTCCAGCATTTCTTGGGACCAGGACGAAAATAACTTGGCCAAGAATCACATATTCCCATCTTTCAGTATGTTGCCGTACTATCTCTCCTACAAGGAATACATCAATGATATAGAAGATTCCTGAGATGACAAGTACTGAGGTCACGACTGTATCATGACCATAGCCAAAGATGAAAATCGGTACTAGGACAACAGACCAGAGGGGCCCTGAGGAGCCTGTACTAGGAATTCCCCACGCATATTCCCAGGGCCGGCCTTCAAAAATTGTTCGTGCATATTGAACATGGATCCACGAGTCATCAAAAGAGAATCCATAAACTCCCCATAACGCCATGACATACTGAACGTAGATAATTGATGCGAGTGTGATAATAGCCGCTGTGAGGAGTGTGAATTTCCAAGATGCTCGATCGATTCTCAGTTTTTTTCTTAGATATACTAGTTTCGAAGTGAGTTTCACTTCCGGAGTTCGCATATCATGATTTGGAATCTCCTCCATTACGAGCGCTCCACTTTCAAAGTATGTTCAACACGATTGAAATAGAAGCATGATATTAATCTTCACCCAATCTTTACTGGTAACAGGGTAGCAACGATGCTCCTGATGAGAGCATCAAGAGGTTCTGAGCGAGGCTTTTATTCGTGCGAGAAACTGACTCTCGGTTGGAACATTCCCTACAAAAGAGAGCCGACTGTTTATGCTTATCACAGGTGCGGACGCTCCGATAAATCTTGAGAGTCCTGATTCATCAAGAATAGTTGCATTTCCACCTCCTCGAAGGGCTGCATTGAGCCAAACAAGAGCATCACGAATTGCCTCCTGGGAATTGTAATTTGCCCAACGGACACAGATTTGATCATCAAACTTTATCTGAGCCTGTTCAATGAGGTGGCTGATTTTCTCCATGGGATTCTTAGTATCAAGAGTAACAATGACAATTTCCGAATCGCTGTCCGTTGAAACCAAGTTTGGAGAGAAATCATCTCCACATGAGTCATCAGTATCAACTATAGGATCTAACTCTTGGATGCCAATACCAGGTATAGGTGGAAATACTGTGATAATGACTTTCTCAATGCATTCGTGCTCTTCTTCATTCATAGCGATTTAATTAGGGCAATTTTGCTTTATCTGTTTGGTTCTTTATTCGAAAACTAATTATGAAAATTCCATTGGCAACTACCAATTGTTATCCTGATTCCTTTGTTACTTCCCTGAGAATCTCAACTATGTTCAGATGACCCTCGCGTAAAGCATACAATAGAGCTGTCATCCCATCATCATCTTCTGTCCCCTCAATCATTACGAATGGATCTGCACCCGCATCTAATAAAATTTCAACGATTTCTCTGTGTCCTTTCCCCGAGGCAAACATGAGGGCTGTGCCTGAAACAACAGTTCTTGAATTTACATCTGCTCCTCTCTCGATAAGTATCTTCGCACACTCTCTATGACCTTCAAGACTTGCATGCATGACTGGAGTCCATCCTGCTGTGTTTTTACTATCTACATTTGCTCCATTATCAAGTAATGCAATAATCACCTCAGTGTGTCCTCTCAAAGCTGCCCAGTGAATTGGCATCATACCTCTGCCATCAACTACATTGACATCAGCTCCACTATGACAAGCTTGTAAGACTTCATCCAAATCTCCATTTTCTGCTGCTTCAAGGAGCAGTTCACTCGCTCCCATGGCATCACTCGTATCAGGTCTTACTTGGGCTACTCGATAATCTTCCAACATCTGTACAATCTCAGGCCTGCCGTACACAGATACTGATGCGACATGAATAATATCGTTTAGGACTCTCTCTGGAATCTCCCTAATCTTTGCGAGTAGATACTTCACCACACGGGTCTGGCCGTCCCTTGCTGCGAGATGAAGGGGAGTCATATCAGTTCCATTGGCTAAAAGACAATCTGCATTGTTATCGATAAGATACTCGACAATATCCAGATGTCCTTTGCTTGATGCTATATGAAGTGCAGAATCTTTCATGAACTCATTCTGAGCATCAATTTCTGCTCCTGACTCTATGGCTGCCTTGACGCCTTCAAGATTTCCCTTTTCAGTTGCAACAAGGAGACCATCATTTGCTTCGTTCATAGAGAGAGCATGATATCACTAAACAGTAGAAAAAACCTTGCATAGATGGCAGAAATTTATGCCAGCATCGGATTGTAGACCAAGCCATTTCCGCAGAGCCAGCCTCTCCTATTCTGAATTCTGTTAACTGATATGCCCAGATATCGGGCGGCTCTTCAGCCACAACTTCTTCGATGGTTGGTTCAAAATCATGATAGACTTCAAAAGATTGATGAGGAAGGTCAGCTATTACTTACTGATTGCGTTGGTTTGAGGTCTGAAAGAGTGAAGCCACTTGGAACCATAACCATTTGCTTCCCACATGTTGATGAAGAAACAAGAATTATACTCCAATCAGTGATAGATGAGGCTGAGGACTTTGGCGACTTCGCAGAAAGACTTTGCGAACGAGTCTGTTCAGAGTCTTCTCCTCCCTTACTGGAATATCTCATTGCCCAGTTTTCTTATTGGATTGAGTATCATGCTTTGATTGATAGATTGGTTTCCGCTGGGAAAGTGTCTGACTTGGCATTGCCCCTATTACTATTGGTTAGGGAGTCAAGAGGCGAAGCAATCAGTTGGGATGATATGAAGAAATCCGTGAAACAAGCATTAATGGCAGCGCCAAATGACTGGATAGCAGCTCATCTCTACTTGACTTGGAGATTAATTGCTGAATATGCTTATCCAGAGTCTGATACAGATATCAGGCCAATTGAAGCTGTTATTTCGAGCGTGGAAAAGAACACGGATTTAGAATGTTTAAAACCATATCTTCTATGGCTGAAAGCCCACAGGTTTGAGATAGAGAACAAGAGCAAGGAAGCACTAAAGCAATGGAGACAAGCTCTTGCAATTGCTAGAAAGTTTGATGATCAAGTAATGGTGGCAGACATCATACGTATGATTGCTGAACACATCCGACAAACTGATGTAAAACAGGCAATTGACCTCTATACTTCAACCAGAGAAATTAGTGTTAAAATAGGCTACAAATGCGGAATAGGCAAAGTTCAACGAAGTCTAGGGTTGATATTGCAATCTAGAGGAGAGTTGGATGGGGCAATCGAATATATCTCGAATTGGAGGAAAATTGGGGAGTCAATCGGTCGAGTAACGAAGTATGATGATTGTTTGATTGCGTGCATGTACAATCAAATGAGAGAAGGACAGAAAGCTTTTGAAATAGCTGAAACTGTAGTCGATTTTTATGTTAATACTTCTGGACTTCGGTATCTCTCTCGCGCTCACGTGGAACTGGCTTGGGCTCTCATCAACCTTGGCAGATATGATGAGGCGGAAGCAGAGCTCGCCACTGCTCATGCAATTGCTACGAAGTCAGGGGCATCCAGCCAGATGATTTGGGTCGAATTGGTAGAGGCTATTCTTGAAAAGGCAGAAGGCAACTTTGATAGTGCCATTGCTGTCTTCAAAGAAATACTGGAGGATTTGGAGAATAATCCAGTTCCAGTGCTTCAGCATATCTGTCTTCTCAGCCTCACTGAGATAGAGATCGAAATGCTCACAGGTAAATTCTTGGAAAAGAACTTTGATTCCTCTGGTCCTTGGATGACAAAATTAGTAGAATATGCTGAGAAGAATGATCTTCCGGGTATTGTCGCTCAAGCATTGCTACTAAAGGCTAAACTTCGCAGGAAGCAGGGACGCTTCGATGAGGTGCGGAAGATACTCAGAGAAGTCCAGAAGACAACCAAAAGACCAAGCATGATGTATCTCAATGATCTAGCTATTTCTATGTTTCCTGATATCATCGTGACTTAATCATAAAATCACTTCTCTTTTTGTCTACACCAGTCGCCCTTGATTGCACTGAGATGTCCGTTATGGTGATTTAGATGTGCGAAAGTATCAGCAATTGCATCGATGACACGCTTCCCATGGTAGTATTGAGGAATACTCGGTCCTTCAAGTATCCGGGTGAGCTCTTTATCGGAAGCCTGCTCAAAATAGGTGAGAAAATCACTCTCAACTGTGTCAAAGTATTCATTAATCTCTTGGAGAGCAGTCCCCTTCCAGTCACCTTGGTCACTGCTATCGCCTCTGTATGAATAAAAGAGCTCAGGATTCTTGGGGGGCTTACCTTTGAGCAACATGTTCAGCGTGTAGTCATAGGCTGCAGCCTGATGTGCGAGTAGCCATCCAATAGATGACATTCCAGATCTCGGTCGATAGGATAAATCACTGCAACCCTCCTCTTGCAGTTCTCGAAGAATCCTTTCACGCCACGCCCTAGTGGCTGCTGCCAGACTCTTTGTCATGACTGCGACATTCATTTCAATCAGCAAGGACTGCAGGCTGGCTAGATTTATAGATTAGCAACAAAGCACAACCATGCAGGATTTGTTCAACATCTCTGACTTACCAGCAGTTAAGACGTACTGAAGGAAAATCAAGGAAATGATTGACGAGCTTTGTGTCGATTTATTTAGCGAATCGTATTATCCATCCTAACTGAGTTAATATGCATCAGTCCGGTTTTACTACTGTCTTGAGGTTTTTAAAATGGGCGTAGATTTTGATAAACTGAGAAAAGAAGTCATCGAGAAGATGCAAAAAGGAAAATCTGGCGACGTAGGAAACGAATTGAGAAAAGCATTCGAAAAGATTGAACCTTCGGAGTACCAGAATTTCGGTGGGATAATGAAGGATGCTATTTTAGTAGATCCTGCAATGTTCTCAGAGAAAGCATACATTCTCTTTGATAAGATGATGCGTGCGAGAAAGGCAGACAAACTTGCTGAATTCGAGAGATTCTTTGTTCAGAATTTCTGTAAACTACCTGGTGAGGAATTCGCAGCGATTTTTGATGGTTGGGTTGAAACCGGCAAGTCTGTAATTAAAGGACAGGTCTTCGTTTCGAACTATCGTGTCATCGCAACTGGAGTGCAGGAAGCTAAGGCCGCTCGAGTAAGTGGTGGTGGTGTGTTTGCATTTCTAAGTCTAGTCCAGCTTGGTAGCTACATGTATAACAAGTCCATCATGGAGCAGATTACTAAGTCCATCACAGACTCAGGTTTCCAAATGGTGAACTATGGTGTCCTGTACCCCATTAAAGGTGGTTATGAAATCGAGCAAGAAGCTAAGGGTTTCAGGGCTAAGCAGGCTGACCGTGTCAATTACAAGGTCGATGTACCATACCTTGACAAGAAGGGTAACCAACAGGTCGCTGACATTGATGTTTCGATTGTCGTTAACATCAAGGACCCCGACATTCAGGCAAAGCTCGATAAGATTGAATCGATTGTCCGAGCCAATGCAAAGCCTATGTAGTTCTGGTATTGGTCTAATCCAAGCATGCTCTTCCTTCTCATAGGAAGGCATGTTTTGGAGATGTTTTTGTGTTTTTTCAATAATCTCATTATTCAGAAAGGTATGATTCCGAATTCACTTCTTGTCTATGATATCATTTCATAGCTTTGTGTTCGCTGAAGCTGTTAAATGCTCACAGTTTTGGTGTTGGCGTAGAATCATCTGAAATTTGACAGTGGTAGAAACGGATTCGTAAGTTATCTATTTTTTATTGCTCATTCGATGCTACGAAACATTCATCTGCAAAGTATATGAACGGTTACTGTTTCGTCTTATTAGGTTGGGCATCAGATTGAAGGCTTTCGGTACGATAACTGCCTGCTTCCCACATGTAGATCAGGAAACAAGGGATATTCTACAGGCTGCGATGGATGAGGCCAAAGATTTCGATGACTTTGCTGAGATACTGTGCGCAAGAGCTTGCAAAGAATCCTTTCCTCCCCTCACGAATTATTTTGCATATTTCTTTGCATACGATCAAGGTAAGTACAATATCATGGATAGAATACAAGAAGCAGGAAGACATACAGATCTAGCGAAACCACTGCTTCTTGCTGTTCAAGCACGTCGAGGAGTGCATGTAGAATGGAATGAGTTTCAGAAAGCCCTTTCTAAGGCACTTAAAGAAACTCAAGGGGACTGGATAGCATGCCATGTCTATATGGCATGGAGACGTTTGGTAGACCTCATGTATACTGAAAGTTCTATTGATTCTGGACCACTTAGTATTCTGGAATCAAAGATTGAGAATGATGATGGATTCAGCTTTTTCAGATCTGATCTATATCGTATAAAGGGAAATAGACTGAGAAAAGAGCGTAGCCTGAACGAAGCAACGAAAATGTATAATCTTGCAATAACCCAAGCAAAACAACATGACAATCTGGTGCTACTTGCGATCCTTCTAGCTGAGAAGGCAAATTTGGTGAAGAGGACGAATATTGATGAGGCTTTAAGTATCCTTGAATTGCATCGAGAGGTCTGTGAAAGAATTGGGTTTGTTGCTGGATTTGGCTTTAATGCTCATCAGTTGGGACATATTGCACTGGCAAAAGGTGAGTTTGATCTCGCTCTTCACCATCAAAATAAATGCCATCAAATACTTACAAGTTTGGGTGACTCTCAGGGATATCTAGCTAGCATTATTGCGCTTCTGTATAATATGATGAGGGACGGAGCCAGAGCTCTCGAATTAATTGCAACTACGCAACAGGAAATGACTACTGATTTTATTCCTATGGCTTTCATTCAAGAAGCGTGGGCATTGGTAAATCTTGATAAAATTAATGATGCTGAAACGAGTTTATCTAAAGCCAAGGAACTTGTGCTAAAAAGGGATGATGAAGTGCACCTCGGGTTGACTTACTTTGTTGAGGGATTAATCGAAAAAGCTCGAGGTGAGTTTGCATCAGCATCCTACTCTCTTGATAACGCTCTTGGAATATTCGAGCGGTATTATTCTCAAGCATATCATAACATGACGCTAATTCATCTAACTGACATTGAGGTTGAATCCTTCCCATACAGCACGAAGAATGAAAAACTGGATTACTCTGGTCCCTGGATGAGGAAGTTATTGGACCTTGTAGCTAAGAAAAGCCTCCCTGGTATAGAAGCCCAATCCAAGCTGCTTAGGGCAAAGTTCCTTTTTAAGCAGGGACAATTCACTCAATCAAATAAGCTTGTCAAGGAAGTTCTAAAGACTTCCAAGTCTTCCAGCATGCACTACCTCGAAAATTTGAGCAAATTGATGCTTCCCGAACTATCGACTTAATGGTTGCTCAGAACTCTACTATTTTTTCAGCCGAAGCTGTTAAGTACTAGCGATTTTGGTGTTGGCTCAGTATCATCTATAATCTGACAGTGTTAGAAACGGATTCTGCAAGTTATCCATTTTTTATTGTTCATTCAATGCTACGAAACATTCATCTGCAAAGTGTATGAACGGTTACTGTTTCGTCTTATTAGGTTGGGCATCAGATTGAAGGCTTTCGGTACGATAACTGCCTGCTTCCCACATGTAGATCAGGAAACAAGGGATATTCTGCAGGCTGCCATGGACGAGGCTGGTGATTTTGATGACTTCGCTGAGATTCTGTGCAACAAGGTTTGTTTTGAATCACTCAATCCACTCACGATATATTTCGCCTATTTCTTTGCATTCTATCAAGGGAATTATAATCTTATAGATCGATTACAAGAAACAAGGAAATATTCGGATCTCGCGAAACCACTACTTCTTATTATCCAATCAGTTCGAGGAACACCTGTTGTATGGAATGAGTTTCAGAAAACACTTACTGTAGCAATTAGATCCACTCAAAGCGATTGGATCGCATGCCATATCTATGTAGCTTGGAGGAGAGCGGCTGAAATGTTTCTACCTGAATGCTCAACAGATTCTGGACCGCTTGGCTATCTTGAATCGAAGATTGAGAGTGACAGTGAATTCAGCTTTTTTGCATCAGAGCTACATAGCATCAAGGCGCAGAGACTAGCGCATGACCGCAGTTATGATGAAGCAGTGAAAATGTACAATCTTGCAATAACCGAAGCAAGGAAACATGATAATCTGTATTTAGTTGCGTATCTTCTAGCTGAGAAGGCGGGTCGTGTTATAAAACGAACGAATATTAGCGAAGCTCTAAGTATCCTTGAATTGGGACGAGAGATCTGTGAAGAAATTGGCTATGTTTCGGGTCTAGCATCCATTGATCATTACTTGGGACATATCGCAATGGCAAAAGGAGAGTATAATCTCAGCCTTCACTACCAGAATAATTTCGTACAGACAATTTTACTATTGGGAGAACCTGTAGGATATGAAATGGCTATTATTGCACAGGTGCATAATATGATGGGTGATGGAGCAAGAGCTCTAGATTCGATTGCAAGTCATAGGAATGGAATGCCTGCACTAGGGATCCCTTTCGCCCTTATTCAAGAAGCATGGGCAATGGTAAATCTTGATAGAATTGATGACGCAGAAGAAAGTATCACAAAAGCCAAGGAACTTGCTTTGAAAAGCGATAATGAAACTCGCCTTGGTTTGATTTACTTTGTTGAAGGATTAATTGAAAAATCTCGACATGAGTTTGCTTCTGCCAATTATTCACTTGAACACGCTCTTGAAATATTCGAACGGAATTATAATCAAGCTTATCTTAACGTGACGCTTTTCCACCTAACTGATATGGAGATTGAAGCATTCAAATATGAAAAGATTACCAAGGCCAAATTCTCGGGTCCCTGGATGACGAAACTGATGAAACAGGTGGAAGAAAGGGAGCTGCCAGGATTCGCCATCCAAGCTCTTCTTCTTCAGGCAAAATTTGCATTCAAGTGGGGCCGCATAGCTCAGTCAAACAAGATGATAAAGCGAGTTCTGAAGGCCGCAGAAACCTCAGGTATGATGTATCTTCGGGAGATGGCAGAATCACTTGTTCCTGAGTTGGCTGCAACATTGCAGTCGAAAGGCTGATTTAGAAGGTCGGCTAATGTATATCGATTTCTCATAGCGGGAGCAGATGAGCGTGGAGCCAATCGGGACAATAACTATGTGCTTTCCGCATGTAGATGAAGAAACCAGATCTGTGCTTCAGTCGGTAATGGATGAGGCCGAGAACTTTGGAGACTTTACAGAGAAATTATGTGATAGAGTCTGTGCAGAAGCCTCGTCTCCTTTGTTAGAGTATTTCGCTCTCTATTTTGCTTGGTGGCTTGATTGGCTTACTCTCGTTGATAGATTGGTTTCAGCTGGAAAGGTATCGGATTTGGGCTCGCCTATACTCCTGCTCACAAGAGCTCGAAAAGGTGAAGTGGTCAGCTGGGACGATTCGAAAAAATCAATGAAAAGAGCACTAATGGCAGCTCCAAATGACTGGTTAGCTTCTCATCTCTATTTAACTTGGAGGTTATTGGCTGATTCGTACTATCCGGAATCTGACATAGACATTAGACCAATTGATGCAATTACCTCTAGTGTGGAAACAAACAAGGATTTGGCATGTTTCAAGACTTATCTTCTGTATCTCAAAGCTCTTGAATATGATAGAGAAACTAAAAGAAAAGAGATGATTGATCAACTGAGAAAAGCTCTTGTCGTAGCTAGAGAGTTTGATGATGAGATAATAATTGTTGATATAATCATCCAGATGGCTAGTCGTATCAAGCAAACTGATGTAAAACAGGCAATTGACCTCCTCATCTCATGTAGAGAGCTTGCTGAAAAATTAGGCCACAAACACTCAGTGGGCCAAGTTCAACTTGAATTGGGTTTCATAATGCAACTCAAAGGAGAATTGAATGCTGCAATTGAATATCATATGGATTATAAAAAAATCAGAGAGTTACTCGGTCTAGATACGCGATACACTTCCTATCTTATTGCATGCATGTATAACCAAATTGGACAAGGAGAGGAAGCGTTTGAGCTTGCTAAGATAGCAGTCGATTTTGCATCAAGCGCATCTACAATTCGACTTCTTCCTCGTCCACATGCTGAACTGGCTTGGGCTCTCATCAACCTTGGCAGATATGATGAGGCTGGAAAAGAGCTTGCAATTGCGTACGAATTAGCAACAAAGTCGGGGCATTTTGGACAAATGGAGTGGGTTCAGTTAGTGGGGGGTATACTCGACAAAGCAGAAGGTGATTTTAATGGTGCCATCGCTGTTTTCGAAGAAGTGCTGGAAAACCAGAAGAATGATCCAGTTCCAGTGCTTCAGAATATATGCCTTATCAATCTCACTGAGATAGAAATTAAGATACTCACTAATGAAGCCTTGAAAAAGCGCTCTGATTTATCTGGTCCATGGATGGCAAAATTGGTGGAACACGCCGAGAAGAATGATCTGCCTGGTATTGTGGCTCGTGCATTGTTGTTAAAGGCTGAACTTCGCAGAAAACAGGGACGGTTTGATGAGATGCGAAATTTGCTCAAGCAGGTCCAGAAGACAGCCAAAGCCCCAAGCATGAAGTATCTAAATGATCTGGCAATCTCCATGTTTCCCGATATCATAGTGGATTGATTTCCAAAAAGTTGATGTAGAAGGTTATCTGAATATTACCGACTTGGCTGGTCTGAGGTGCGTGAGCGTGGAGCCAATCGGAACAATTACCATGTGCTTTCCACACGTAGATGAAGAAACAAAATCTATACTAAAAGTAGTGATGGATGAGGCTAAGAATTTTGGCGACTTTACAAGAAAACTATGTGATAGAGTATGTTCGCAGCCTTCATCACCATTACTAGAGTATTTTGCTACCCTCTTTGCTTTTCACATTTATGACTATAGTCTGATTGAAAGGCTTAAAGCCTCAGGAAAGATATCTGATATGGCAAAACCTCTATTCCTTATTTCAAAGGTTCAGAGGGGTAAAACGATTAGTTGGAAGAGGGTAAAAAATTCTCTTGATAAAGCGTTGAAGTCTACGCCCAATGATTGGATTGCCTGTTATCTATATCTTCGGATTAGACTCCTCGCTGAACAGATATATCCTGAATGTGATATCGATTTCAGACCCATCGAAATCATAAGGAGACGATTAAGCAAGAACAAGGAATTGGAATTTTTTAACTCATACATTCTCATTATTCAAGCATGGATTAGTGAAAGAGAAACCAAGTATAAAGAGATGATTGAGCTACTGAACCAAGCCATTATTCTAGCAAGAGATTACGATGAGCAGATTCTTGTAGCGTATCTCCTAAATCTCCTAGCCAACCAAACTAAGCGCATAAATGTAAGAAAAGCAATTGATATTCTCCACACAGCAAGTGAGTTGAGTGAGCAACTTGGTTATCAATTCAATATTGGTGCAAACCAGCATGAATGGGGTCATATCATGGGAATCAGAGGTGAGCTGAGCGCTGCAATTGAGTACCATCTTGAATATCTAAGAATCACGGAATCACTGGCATTTCCAGATCCCATCCAGTATGCTGTTATCGCAGTCTATCTCAATCTAAGTGGAAATGGAAAAAAAGCTCTGAAATTCGCAAAGACCGCAGTTGAACTAAATAAATCATATCCACGTCTTGCAGCATCTGTTCATGCACAGAAAGTATATGCATTAATCAATTTAGGAAGATACGAAGAAGCAGAAGCAGAACTTGAAGTCACTCATGAGTTAGCAACAAAGTCTGGCGCTTCTCATCAACTCAGGTGGTATTCATTTGTCGAGGGTCTCTTTGAAAAAGCAGAGGGTAGGTTTGAAAATGCCATTGAATGTTTTCGAGAATATTTGAAGATAGATGAAGAGATCCCAATTACTTACATGGCAAATGCCTGTCTCCTCAATCTCACTGATATTGAAATCACTAGACTCACAGATGAAAGATTGCGAGCGCAGTCTGACTCTTCAGGTCCTTGGATGAATAGACTATTTGAACATGCTGAGATGAACGAGCTTCCTGGAGTTACAGCCCAAGCTCTTCTACTCAAAGCTAAACTCCGACAAAGGCAGGGTCGATATAAGGAGGTAACTGAGATTCTGAGGGACGTTCAGAGGATGGCTGAACGTCCAAGTATGAAGTTTCTCAATGACCTGATGGTTTCCTCATTTCCTGATATTATATTATCATAATTGTTCTACGTCCGAAACTGTTAAAGACTCGCAATTTTCGTGTTGGCTCAGAATCGTCTGTCCTGTGGACAGCGAAAATTGGATTCAGTGATATATTATGAGTCGAAAAGTGTGCATCGCAGGTGGTGCGGCAACTCCCTTCGACTATCCCATGCATATAACGCCAGAGGCTATGGCTGCTAATTGTATCGTAGAGACACAACACGATATCCCTGACTTCACACTTAGGGACCTTCAGTTTATGGTATACTCACATTTCTCGGTACACTTTGGTAAGCAACTCTGTCCTGAATGGATAGTTCATGACCATCTTGGTCTTGTGGGTCTGCCCCATGTGCGAATCGAGAATGGTGGAAACACAGGAGGGTCCGCCCTGTATGGTGCTTTCATGGCCATAAAGTCTGGGCTCTTCGATGTTGTTGGAGTATATGGCTGGGAAGAGATGGATAATGTGACCCAGTCTCAGGGGAGTGAGTTTATTGCCCTCGCCTCTGATACAAGGTACGAGGCTCTTGCTGGTGGCATCTACCCAATCTACTACGCTGCAATGGCATACAAGTTCATGAAAGAGAACGGTCTCACAGAGGAAGATTTTGCCATGGCTGCCATGAAGAACAGGAACTATGCAGCAGACAATGCAAAGTCCCAGTGGTACCGGAGTGACTACACAAATCCAAAGTCTCCCTACCACAAGAAGACCCTTACAGTTGACGACGTGATGGAGAGTCGCCTCATCAGCTACCCCCTCAAGCGATTGGACTGTTGTCTGATGAGTCGTGGTGGTGCCTTTGCTCTCGTCACAACCGAGGAGTGGGCAAAGAAGCATGCACCCCACAACTATGTCGTCATTGATGGTGCTGGCTTAAGCAGTTGCACCATCCGTGCTGGCGACCGTATCGACTTCCCTGGTTGGAATGAGCAGTATGGTAAGGGCTACCCTGACATGACAGAGTTCGCAGCCTGCCGCAAGTCTGGCGAGGTTGCCTATGATATGGCTGGTATCGAGTACAAGAAGGCTGCAAAGGAAGTTGATGTGGCAGAGATTCACGATGCCTTCAGCTCATCTGAAACTCAAATCTACAAGGCTCTCCACTGGTGCGATAAGGAGAACATCAAGGAGTTCGTGCGCGAGAAGCAGACCTTCCTCGATGGTGAAGTTCCAACCAACATCGGCGGTGGTCTCATGGGGTACGGTCATCCAGTTGGTGCGACCGGTATCATGAGCGCACTCGAGTGTATGTATCACCTGAACGACACTGCTCCTAAGAAGCACTTGAGTTCCAAGACCTACGTCAAGGACGCGAACACCGGCCTTGTCAACAGTCATGCGGGTACTGGAACCAGTATCTCGAACTTCATTCTGAGGAGGCCATAGAGATGGTGAAGGATAAGAGAATGCACAAGATTCCCGCTCACGACGCTGAAAAGTGGGATGATAAGAACTCAGATAAATTCCGCGGCAACGTCAAGGAGACCGGTATCGGGTTTATGGGTTATGATTTTGATACACTTACCGAGCAGTTCAAGGTCTATCTTCACTATGACCAATTGTATTATTGGAAATATGCCGAGGTATCAAAGCTCGGCAAGGGCTTTGTTGACGGCGAGTTCTGGGGAACCAAATGTCCGAAGTGTGGTGACAAGTTCTTCCCGCCGAGGGTGAATTGTTGGAACCTTGATGATAACCTCGAAAAGACGGAATGGATCCAACTCAAGGAGGAAGGAATCGTCCATACATTTACGATTGCGGGGTGGAGCGGAAAGTCTTCACTGAAGCGTTTACCATTCGTACTAGCATATGTAATAGTTGATGGCTGTAAGACTGCAATTGCCAACGAGTTGAGAGGTCTAGACCCATGGGATGCTGAGTTTGGCATGCCAGTAAAAGTGGTCTGGAAACCAAAGGATGAAAGACAAGGAACTGTCACAGACTGGCACTTTGAACCTGCTGATGGCTGGAAACCTGGCCCAATGAAC
>JAOUFI010000026.1 GCA_029858305.1 Candidatus Thorarchaeota archaeon | reverse complement strand
GAAACACTGGTTGGCTTTATCCCAGCATTTGCAAAAGCTGACTTCACAGTATCATCTTTTGATGATCTGGAGCTACCACAAGAAATCAAAGATGCTGTTATTGTGTATAGAGGAAAATTAACCAAAAATTACGAGTATATCAAGGAATATCTAGAGGAGGATAAAAAGAAATGAAGAACGTGTTATGTCTGGGTGCGGGACTCGTAGCTCGTCCATACATACAATACCTCAGTGAAAATGGTTTCCATGTAATAGTTGCTAGCAGAACAATAAGCAAAGCTAAACACTTGATAGAGGGTTGTAAAAATGCAGAAGCTATTGCTTTCAATATAGCAAAAGATGATAATCTTCTTGAAGATTTAACAGCTAAAGTTGATCTTGTCTGTTCATTATTGCCTTATACATACCATGTCAAGGCTGCAAAGGTTGCGATAAAACACAAGAAGCATTTCTGCACAACATCATACATCTCAAACGAGATGAAGGCTTTAGAGAAGGAAGCGAAAAAAGCTGGAATCATACTTCTTAACGAATGTGGTGTTGATCCTGGTATCGACCATATGAGTGCCATGCAAATAATAGATCACGTACATCATAATGGCGGGAAAATCAAAAGCTTTACCTCATTCACCGGTGGGCTTCCCGCCCCTGATTCAAATAATAATCCATACGGTTACAAATTATCCTGGAGCCCTCGTGGAGTTCTGCTTGCAGGAAGGAATGATGCTCACTTCTTAAAAGATGGAAAAGAGATAACGATTCCTGGAGCTGATCTATTTCAAAATTACGAACTGATGGAGGTTCCAGGAATTGGTACCTTTGAGGGATACCCTAATCGTGATAGCATGTCTTACATTGATATCTATAACATTCCAGAAACGAAAACAATGCTTCGGGGTACTTATCGCAACATAGGTTGGTGTGAAACACTCGATAAGATTGCAGATCTCGGCCTACTTGATATAGAGGAAAGGTCTCTAGACAATATGACATATGCAGCTATGATGAAGGAACTTACTTCAGCGGGATCCGATGATATCAGAAATGCTGTTGCCAAATTCTGTGGAATTGATAAAAATCACCCAATCTTATCACGTCTTGAATGGCTTGGACTATTTGATAAAGTAATGATTCCTTCTGGTATCAACACAAGGCTTGATGCACTATGTCATCTTTTCGAGGAGAAGATGCAGTACGCTCCTGGTGAACGTGACATGATAGTAATGCATCATGAATTCATGGTGGAGTATAAAGACAAAAAACAGAAAATTACATCAACACTCATCGATTACGGGATTCCACATGGCGATAGTTCTATGTCAAGAACTGTAGCATTACCAGTTGCTATTGCTAGCCGAATGATACTTGATGGGAAAATCAATCTTACAGGGGTTCATCGTCCAATTATTCCAGAGATTTACGAACCAATCCTGAAGGAACTAGCTAGCCTAGGCATAGCTCTTGAAGAGAATATCATAAAACTATAGAATATTAAAAGATTGAATGCAGAAGAGGGTAAATCCGTTAGTCCCGAACACGCATCTGGATTGCGGCTAGAATCTCTTCTGCTCTATCAGTTTCCTTTTGTACCTCTTTCAACTCAGTCTTCAGTCTGTATGTATAACCAGATCTATTCCCGTAACGTTCTAAATGTCCCTTACCGTTGTTCCACATCCGGGCTAAATACGTCGAAGCTGTGCTCTTTGGCAAATCTTCATTGAATGAATCCTCATAAATTTCAGCAACATCAAGTGATGAAAACTTCCCATGTTTGAAAGATGCATAGATGATAAGCTGCATTTTCTCAAAATTACTCATCGAGTCAAAACGAGTTTCATCAAATCCGGTCTCTGTTATTTCTTCAACAATCTCTTCAAATGTACAGCCTGTACTCGTTTCTAAGAACACCTTAAACTTAGCAAACATTTCCTCTACACTGCCGCCCTTGACCTGAAAGCTAGACTCTTCTCCCATAGTTTCATCAGATACTACTATTTTGAAATCAAAGGGTGCCTCCGTAAGAGAGAGAATCTTACTAAATCTGTTGAGTGCTTCACTCGGATTCACATACTTGCATTGGAAAATCTCTCGGAGACCAGGAGCCGAGTAATAAGTAAATTCATAGATATAGTTGGTCCGGTCTCCATCACTCACTTCTATCACCACTAGAAGAACACATTAGATCTTCTAATCATTCACAACAAATTACACCTAATGTCCAAATAAGTGTGAGTATGTGAATTAAATATATGACAATAAGAGCTACATACTGCGTCTGTTAACATTCAAAACACGTCCATTCCGTTTCTTGTGTGCTCACGTCCTTATCTATCTTATATGCGGTAAAAAAGGATTATGAACGCTCTATTGACAAAAATAAGGAAATTGTCCAACCTTTTAATCATTCACAGAAATATATGGTGTGTGAATGAACCTCTAGGGATTTCATATGCCCGATTACTTAGTTCCACAGGAAACGGAGGGGTGTGCCTATTCACAAGGATAAGAAGAGCTATAACTGCTTAATCGAGTACAAAAAGCATACAAAACTCTGTTTCTAATTAATGATTCACAATTATGGCGCCATTCACACAAATTATCTGTGAATTATTGTTGATGAGGTGAGCTTGTGAAGACTTAGACTGGTAGTAAATAATCTGATGAATTTTCTCCCAAAACAAGTTGCTGAAAACTGTCACCAGTCATACTATCCGTAACCTTTTCTAAACGCCCTTTCGCCCTGACAGACATTCCTGTTGTAACTTGTTCAGTAAATCTTCCCCGATAGCTAACAAGTCTTCTAAGAATTGTATTATTCGATGATTCAACAGTATAGGTACATGGTGTAAAAATGGAATCCGTGTCATCTTTAACTACACAACGTGTTGTACAGTAATCCATCATCTCATACTGTTTTTTCCCATAATAGTCATCAATTTCTTCAGGACGTTTAACCAACCTAATGAAAAACTCGTACCCGTTAAAGAAACCTTGTAGAACTTTCTTACTCTCAATCTTTCTAAGTATCTCATGATCTTTGGCTAAATCCCCCCATCTAAAAGCTACATGCTTATTCAAAGAATCTCCAGAATATGGTATGATTCCTTGTATCTCATTATAGTTACTTAACAAATTATCATAGAACTTTCGACAGGTATCATTTCCATAGACAACGAGATCGATATCTGACTCTTTTGTTGCTATACCTAAAAGCTGAGAACCTGTTACACCAATATCAGACCATGATATTCCAGTCCAATGTATTAGTTTCCTAACCAGTGCAATCGTTGCTTCATGAAGTTCACTTTTTGTACCACGATGATTTTTCATATGAGCTAAATACTCTACTGGATTAAGAATCGAAACAATCTTCTCTCTCGTAACTGATTGTATTACTCTTCCATGAACCTCACTAAACCATAGATACTCTGGAAAATTAGACTCTAAGTAATTCTCCCTTCTGCCAAGATCATAGATCTTCTGATAATTCACGCCTGATTTCTTCTGACCGTTTTCTGGTATATACCTCAAGTAGGCTATGACACGATGTTTGGGGTGTACTACTCCTTTCACCTCAAAAATGAGGTTTTCTGGGGTGATGATGAAATACCCCTCAACAAGACTTTCAAATGACACATTCATCATTCTAATGAAAGTATAGTATGGTATTAAAGCAGTTTACTCAATAGTCCTGCATCGTGGTGAACAAAATGGATGTTAAATCAGATTTTGGAGTATACGATGAGGTCCCGACTTTAGCATACTTCGACTCAGCAAGCACAACACTTGTTCCCAAATCTTCGGTGAATGCAACTTCAAATTTTCTTAATACAGTGGTTGCCTCTGCAAGGCGAGGTGCGCACAAGCTTGCTGTAAAAGGAAGTGATATTGTTGAAGTCACACGACGTTCTTTATCACAGTTTCTCGAAACCGAACATGCTTTTATCTCGTTTCAGAATTCAATACCTTCTACGATTGCGTCTTTTGTATATGGTTTTGATTGGAAAAACAATAAGAGGAATAAAGTGATTATTTCTCAATCTGAAGAAAACTCCGTTTTTGTTTCAATGTTGCGCGCTGCAGAGGTTTTACATCTAGATGTTGAAATTGCTCCAATAGAGAACGATGGATCTGTTTCTCTAAGTTCGCTTGATAGCTTAGTAGACGATAGAACTGGAATTGTTGCCGTTGGTCATGTAATTCCTGGAATTGGAACAAGAAATGCCATTTCAGATATTGCAGAAATCGTTCACTCCCATGATGCAGTTCTATTAACTGATACTACTAGGTCAATGGGTTTACTGGAAAAGTCACCCGTACATCTTGGAAGTGATCTCCTTGTTTTTTCTGCAAATATCGGATTAATGGGTTCTCCAGGATTAGCAGTTCAATGGATTAGCCCATCTACAGAAGAGAGTCATATACCAGGAATTCTTGGAGGGTCTTCTGTTTCAAATGTGCAAGGAAAGAAATACGAAACTGCATTTCAACCTGATAAATTTGAGTCAGGCTATCTTAATGTTCCAGCAATTGCTGGACTTGAAGCATCAATAAAATACCTCACCGACTTGCATTCGAAAGGTATGATTAGTCATCTTGTTAATTTGTCCAAGTATATGAGAAAACGCCTGAATGAGATTGACGGCTTAACTCTTTACGGCGCATCAAGTGATAAAACAACCATATTTGGTTTCAATCTTGGTGATACTTCAGAGATTGGCTGTCATGATGTTGCATTATTTCTTGACGCGTCAAATATTGCTGTTAGGAGCGGTCTTGTTTGTGCACCTTCTCTCGTACAATCAATAGCACAAGACGGTCTCATCCAAGTTTCAATTCATGCATACAATTCAATGTCTGACATCGATAATCTGGCTACTGTTCTTACTACAATCAAAGAACAACTGATGTAACTCTTGTTAGATATTATATAAGCGTAAAACTTGGAGGAAAGAACACAAAATATTGTACCGTAATTGCTAGGAGTATTCCACCTAAAACTAATCCCTTTCCCCTTTTTGAGTTCACTTCTGTAAACCAGAGAATTGCACCTATGAGAACTACAATGAATGACGAAATATTTCCTATGAAGATTAGAAAGTCCCAAATCTCCGCAAAATAACCTGCTATTAAATTTGCAAAGTCTACAAGGGGACTTAGAACATAGAAATTCATTGATATATCCTCATACAGTAGTTTACTACTCATTAGGGATTTAAAGTCCTCAAAGTACTGTTACAGACTTGGCAAGGTTACGAGGTTTATCTGGGTCATATCCTTTTCTTAATGCCATGTAATAGCTAAACAGCTGGAGTGGTACTATGAATGCCATTGTGGAAAATTCTGTTTCAATTTGATCAGATATTGTGAAGACATAATCTGAAAGACTTGTCAATTCTTCATCATCTTTTGAAATTACGGAGATTGTATAACCCCCTCTTGCCTTCATCTCCATTATATTTCCAATCATTCTACTACGTGTTTCATCATATGGAGCTACAAATATGACTGGATACCCATCTTGTACAAGGGCAATTGGACCATGCTTTGACTCACCAGCTGAATACGCTTCAGCATGATTATAGGCAATCTCCTTGAGTTTCAAAGCTCCCTCTTCTGCAGTTGCTATCGATACACCTCTTCCTAAAAATAGCAGACTTGGTTTGTCATATATTTGTCCTGCTAATCGTCTTGCCAGTTCCTCATTTCTCGAAATCGTTTCGGATACTATATCAGGCATTCTCTCCAAGAACGCACGTTTAGCCTTGATGACAGACAATTCCAAAAATTTTGTCAATTCTCCTAGACTCAAGGCAAGAAGAGCTAGAGATGTCAGCTGAACCATAAAGGTCTTTGTGGCTGCCACACCTATTTCTGGCCCAGCTTGGGTTAAGATCGTATAATCTGCATACTGTGTTATTGAACTACCAACGACATTAGTGATTGCTACAATCTTCACCCCAAATTCCTTTGCATACTTAACCGCACTAATAGTATCTGTTGTTTCTCCGGATTGGGTTATTGCTATGATGCAATCCTTTTTTGTTAGAGTTCCATATACCGTATCTGAGAAATCACTTGCAAGCTCTACGATTGGAAGAATTCCTGAGATAGATGCAAACATATGTTGTCCTGCTTGAGCCGCATGACCAGATGTCCCCATTGCTAACATGAAAACTCTTTCAGATGAATGAATAATCTTTGCAGCTTCTTTGATTACATTGTCCTTAAGCCGAAGGGTATTTTTAATAGCCTCAGGTTGTTCATGTATCTCTTTCAGCATAAAATGCGGGTACCCGCTTTTCTGAGCTTGGTCTGCAGTCCAGCTTATCTTTATGCTCTCTCGGTTTACTTCACTTTCATCAGATAGTTTTTCTATTCTCACTTCATCAGTTGAGAGGCTCGCAATCTCTCCATCCAGAAGAAGAATCATATCATTGGTCATAGGTAGAAACGCTGGAATATCTGATGAAACATATGAAACGTCCTCTTTTCTGCCTATAACCAATGGATTACCATCTCGCGTGCAGACAATTCGATTAGGGTTCTCATTTGTGCTCATCACAACAATAGCATAAGTCCCCTCAATCCGCTTTGTTGTTTCCTTAACTGCCTGCAATAAGTCCATACCATCTTTCATATAGTCTTCAATAAGATGAGGTATAACTTCGGTATCCGTTTCAGACTTCAGCTTATGCCCTTTTGCTCTGAGCTCTGTCCTAAGTTCCAAGAAATTGTCAATTACACCATTGTGAACAACTGAAATTTCATTGTTGCAATCGAAGTGAGGATGTGAATTCAGCATGGATGGTATTCCATGTGTGGCCCAACGTGTATGACCAATCCCAATCGATCCTGGCATATCATCAAGATTGAG
Source organism: Candidatus Thorarchaeota archaeon (assembly GCA_029858305.1). Lineage (GTDB taxonomy): Archaea > Asgardarchaeota > Thorarchaeia > Thorarchaeales > Thorarchaeaceae > SMTZ1-45. Next base: position 22,709 of record JAOUFI010000026.1, on the reverse strand, counting down.
TTTTCTATGGACTTCTTCGATTTTCCCCTTCTCTTTCTTGATGTAAAGTTTTCCTTCTGCTATGGTTGTAACTCCAACAGAATCATAGCCCCGATACTCAAGTCGTTTTAGAGCTTGATGCAAGAACGGTGCTACATCACCACGTTTCTGGACAACGCCTATAATACCGCACATAGCCAAGATTCCTCTAAGGCAGAATACGTAATTCTTGTCAAATCGTGCAAAAAGGGTTTGTATCCTGATACAATCGCACTAATTTACCCAGTTAATTCAATCTCGATATATACTGAGTCAGGAATTCTGACACGCATAATCTGTCGAATAGCCCTTTCATCAGCATCAATATCGATGAGTCGTTTATGAACTCTCATTTCCCACTTATCCCAGGATTCAGAGCCCTGACCACATGGAGTTTTTCTTGTTGGTATGACCATCTTATGTGTGGGTAACGGTATCGGACCTGCCATTCTGACACCTGTTTTTCGAGTAATTCTTCTAATTTGATTACAGACTCCATCTAGATGTTCTGTACTCGTGCTTGATAATCGGATTCTCGCTCTTTGAGTCATGTAGAAATCACTCTCAGCCTTTTGAGGTGTCCAAGGCTACGGAAAGTGAATTGGATAAAAAGCTTGTCTTGTGAATGAAACATACTAACTACAAAGGCAATGTCCATAAGTGTGATAGTAACGCTTGAAGAAGTGTGCTACAATTGGATAATCCTACTATTGTCAAGCTTGGTGGATCTGTTATTACACACAAAGGTTCATCTCCACCACGTGTTAATGAGAAGCATCTTAGGCGAATCGCTGAGGAGTTAGCAGTTTGTAACAGTCCGCTTATAGTAGTTCTAGGTGGTGGAGCTCATGGTCATCAAGCTGCACACAGACATGGATTTGGAATTCCTAGCTCTTCTCCAAAACAACTGTTGGCAGGAATACCTGATATCCGCCACAATATGTCACTATTATCATCAAGAGTTGAAGATGAAATGAATCGTCAAGGTGTTCCTAGCGTTACATTCTCTCCCTTCACATTTGTTACTTTACGTGATAATCTTATTCACGATTTTCCAATTGGAATTATTAAGAAGACACTAGAAGCAGAAGCTGCTGTGATAATCCACGGAGATGTCTGTTTTGATGAATTCAAGTCAGTTTCTATCTTGAGTGGAGATACAATTGCTGTGCATCTCGCAAAAAAGCTTGCAACAAAAGCTGTTTTCATTGGTACTAATGTAGATGGAGTGCTTGAAGAAGATCCACAAATTAATCCAAGAGCGCAATATATTCCTCTTATCAATCGTTCAAACTTTCGCCAAGTTCTAGCACACACAGGTCCTTCATCTGATACTGATGTTACTGGAGGCATGACTAAAAAAATCAGTGAACTTCTTGAGTTATCAAACCAGAATGTAGACATTGCAATTTTTAATCTCCTAATCCCCGGTCGTTTGACCGATTTGTTAAAGGAAAAACCAACAATATGTACTCGAATACAAATATCTTAGATCACCAAGGTCGAGATATTATCATCCATTGTCTTTACTATTAGATTTCCTGGTGTTACTACAGTATCTTCAAGATATTCTGACGCAGTTAAAATACACATAACTTGAGTCGACTTGCACGTTCTGCAAGCTACACTACTATGAAGATTAAGTAGTGTACTCAATTGTTGTTGATTTGGAAAAATCACGTAAGATGTGCTGCCAGCGCATAAATCATAATATCCATGATCTCGAGAAACATCCGAATGATGTTTCTTCAGCTCTGTTTCGATAATACAAGTAGCTTTTTCTTTTAAATTTTGTAAAACTGAAGAATTAATTATCCATAGACCTTGTTCAACATTAAAGAATTTGTTTTCATCATTAGTTCGTAGTGCAATCAGAACTTCATCAGCAAGTAATTCGGTAAGCGCTCGCCTCCCTTCATCCGCAGTGAGAGGCGCAGATCTCCCTTTCAAAGACTGAATAGCTGTTGTTTCAATAAAGTCGAGAATTATCTCCCATCTAACCTGCCCATTTGACAAATCAACAAAATCCTGGATGAGACCAAACCATAAACGAATCTGAATGGCTCTACTTGTTGCCGGCCCAATTTCGTGAATTGCTTCTATTAAATCAATGTCATCATTGTTGTCTTGTGTAACTTGTTTTTTATCAACAGGGTCTTTGATAGAGATTGATCGAACCAGACTCTCTATCATTGAGTCAAGAGAGCTCGGAAAAGCAGATACCACGGTCACGGCATTAAACTCTTCATTACTATCAAGAATTTCTCGGAGTTTAGCAGCCGCTACGCTTCCTCTCACAACAATGAACATTTCACTTATACCATTTCCAAGTATTCCCATATGATGTTGAATTTTACCCAAAATAGTATCCATCGATGATGCCCTAAGATGTTCAGGTATAATGACTACTGCTTTGTCTTCAATAATCATATCCGGAAAATCTGTTCGAAAATCACTGATTATAGAATCGTCCTGTTCGATACCTAGTTTTGTAGATACGTACTCAACAATCACATTACGAATTGCGTCTAAACCCTTTCCTGGTAATGAATATACAAATCCCCCTGGAACAAGTGATAATGACTCTCGATCAATGGTCCCTAAGGTAACAAGTTCTCTAATCACCTCAGAGATTTCATCTTCCATTGCAGATGAGTCAAGAGAAGACACAAGTTCGCGAACTCGTTGCTCTGTAGCCATGCCTTCTGCGGCTAAGAATGCAATGATATGACTACCCAATCGTCCCACTCTATCGAAAATAACAGTCTGTGCTTCAGCTTCAAGAGTATCAGGATTTAATTTTTCGGTTGGTCCGAGTGAATCATTTTCATTAGAAACTCCACTTGATACCTGCTCTGAATCTTCTTTTCTTCGTTCATCACTCAAATCAATTGAACCGCTATCCATAGTGATAGGATAGCTATCGATAAAGGGTTTAGTAGCAATTTCAAAAGTTTCAGTATCAGGAATCGCTACCAAAGCTCGGCCACGTTTCATACTTCTTAGATAGATTTCCTGATCCTGTGTTAGTGATAGAAACTTGCCTCCAACTTGACTATCGTAGGGTAATCGGAAAACAATCTTAGTGGCTGTATTAGCCAATATATTCGATGATATATTCGGTCTGGTCGAAACGACGATAACACCCTGTCCTGTCGCACGTTGCAACAATACCATAGATTCCCCTGTCGTAACATCAGCTGATGAGTGTCTAGAATAGCTTTCAGGTACAAGATTATTGGCTTCTTCAAGAACAACAACATGATGTACTCCTGAAACGACCCCCCTCTTCATAGAGCTATCAAAGATGCGTTTGGCAATTAAATTATATAATAAGCGAGCTGACTCCATTCCTCCTACTCTTGCTACATAACTAAGATCTAGAATTACACGTTTATCCAGCAAATCTGAAATTTTAATTGCATTTAATCCTCCGCTGAGAATTTCGCCTAAAGGTTCTCGGCAGAGAATCTGAAGTCGATTAACGAGAGCATCACTCGTCATCTTTCCTATTCTATCATCTGTAGCCACTTGAGTTACCATTTCGACCAAGGATTGAATGGAGTTATCCTCGTCTAATGATTCTGCTAGTGTTAGTATGGATTCCCTTAGTAATCTCTCCATAGCTGGTGAAAGTTCCGAAGCTTCTCCCTTTTCCTTGAGAAGCTCTCTTAACATGACAAAAGTTGAATACGCGCAATTCTGATCTTCTCCCATATCAGGGTCCATTAGGTTTATGATGAAAGATCTATCAAGGCCTGGTTTCAGAATAATTACTTCGCCTTCCAACTGCCCAGCGAGTCCTGAATATTCGGTTCCCTTGATATCAAATATCCACCAAGGAATGTCAGTCTTTTTACTAATTTGAGTGATTAAATGTTTTACAAGAGTCGTCTTTCCAGTTCCTGTAGCACCTAATACAGCAATATGTTCTCTGAACCACTCTATCTTCAGACCTGCCTTAGAGAAACGGCGGCCCTCAAAAATAGTATCTCCTATTTCAATCTCATCACTCAAAGACTCGCGTGACGGAATTTGAAACATCGGAACAAGTTCATGACCGATAGTTGGTAGTTTTCTAATTGGAGTATTGAAAAATGAAACGAGTTTACTTACATGCATTCTTTGTTTTTTCAAATGATTTCTTGTAAGAAGTTTGAAAACCGTTTTTTGTGATATTTTCTGAGAAACAAGCTTGATTGTATTATCCCCGCCCCAAATAGAAACTATAAGCCCACTCAACCCCTCTCGAGCAATGCTATTGTTTCTCAATGAATTCGATTTTACAGAAAAGTACACCGAAGAGTCAAACCATCCGATATTATCTTGAATTTCTTCATACTCAGTAATGAGTTTCTTTTTCTCTGCATGATCTTTCAATGATTCCTCTTTTCGTTTTTCCTTTGATTGTATTGTCTTCCACTTACCTTCAAGTTTTTGCTTTTCCTTGCCTGGTTTGGAAGCTGAAAAGACGCAGGTCATACTGGCTGAGTAATTTTGTTTCAATACTGTAGAAAGGAACGTTCCTACCTGTGACGATTCAAGAGATGGCTTTACCTGAGGATTTCCTTTCAAGAGCATCAATGATGTATTTTCGATATAGTCTTTAGATAAGTCCCCTTTCTCATTTCTGAATTCATTTGTAAACGAACACACTGCATCACGAAGCTCGTTGTCCTCAAGCATTCGAAGTTCTACTAAACTGAGCGATGCTAAAAGAATGGCTTCAACCCTAGTTGCTTCTCTCCTGATGATTTCTCTAATGATATCAATCGTAAGACCTGTAGCAGTAATGAAAATTCTAAGAAATGGTTCACCTCTTGATGATCCTGCTTCAAATGCGATTCTAACAGACTTATTCATTCCCGCACGAATTGCTAGTAACATAGAACCATTATACTTTGGTCGTCCATTTTCGTCTGAGAAAACAGAACTTGATACTGATTCAATCTCTAGACAACATATTCCGCACATCTGTTCCTCGACATTCACAATGAGTATTTCCTTTTCTACCGTTATTGTAAGAGTTCTTTGGAACATCTGATACCTACTCAAAGCAAACCCGCAAATGATTGGTGTCAAACAAACAACAGTTTCTACAGCAATCTTGAGAGGGATAATAGGAGTATTAATCACCTTGAAGAGCGGTAATACATAGACCATAAGAAAATACAAAATTGTTGTTCCTATTCCAAGAAACCAAATTCTACGTAGCCATACCAACCCCTTGAAGCTCTCTTTAGTACTACTTTTCATTGCTCGCTTAAAGGACAATTTTATTGGCATGAATCTATAATCCCTCGATTCGCAATTCCTCTCACGAGAATCGTTTCACTAGAATCGAACCATTGTGTCCGTGTTTGCCATAAGAACTCCCCTCAACACTGAACCCCATTGATGTTTAATCAATAGGAGGTTAAAAACATACAAACTAACTCAAGGTGGGCTTGAATGTACCCTATTAATTCAGTTCAATACTGGTGGACGTATCTTGACACTCAAAGAAGCATTGTATGGAATTACTAAGGTTAGAATCACTCTAGTATGTACCATTTCACTTGAGTTTCATATCAGATTAAAGGGGGTAATTCTCTGAAACCAACTCGCATATGCACTTCTCTATTATTCGCCGGAATCCTAATTCTACTGGTACTTGCTTCATCGGCCAATACAGTTAGTGCTGAAGAGAAAATTGTTGTCCAGCGTGGTGAAAATGTTACCATCACTGCTCAACTATTGCAGAATGGAACTTATGGCGCTCCTGTTCCTAACCAACTGATTGAATTCTTTGATCAGACTAATAATGTGTTAATAGATACTGATACAACTGATGGTAATGGCATAGCTTCAATAAATTGGACAATCTCACCAAGTTTTCCATTAGGGCCTACACTTGTCAATGCAACATTTCGAGGCAATGAATTACTTTTTCTCTCTCCATCAACTCAGTGGATACTTCTGAATATTGTATCTTCTATGCAGATAATTATCGACTACGAGATTGGACCCTTTGCACCTAGTGATTCCTTTCGGTTAGCAGCTTCTCTACTTGATGATACAAACAATCCAATATCAGATTCTTCCCTTATTGCACTTAGTGGTAATACTATACTTGCATCTTCTACTACAAACTCATCCGGGATAGCTCTATTCTCAATACAATGCAATCTCTCTTGGGCATCTTTTGGTGAGAATATAATTCGTATCGTACACGAAGAGGATCTTGTTAACTTCTATGCAAGAGTCGAAGAATCAATCACAATTGATATACAACAAATAGTGACCTCTATTTATGTTGAAGATTATCCGAATGAGATTCTACTTAATGACACAATTAATATTGATGTAAACTTATCAGGAAACGAGAATGGCATTTCTGCTACAGAAATTGGAGTATATCTCGATGGTGTCATTTTTGACACGCTCATAACAAATGCCTTTGGTAATGCCACATTCTACCTCAATATAGACCCCAAATTCATACCTGGAATGTATTCTTTTCAATTTGCATACAATGGGACCGAACGTTATACCAGTTCGCTAACTATTATTGAAGTAAACATCATGAGCCCCGCCTTACTAGATATCAAAATCCCTGAAATTCCAATAGTTGGGAGTATTTCACAAATAACAATAATAGTTCTTGATTATTTTGGTCGTCCATTTGAAGGAACACTCATCACGATTTCGGATGGTGCAAATGAACTCAACACAACCCTGCAAGCTCTCTATACTCCTCCAATGTCACATATTCTATTTCCATTTCTTGCTCCTCCCGGTATACATAATCTGAAAGTGAACGTAGAAAATCCATTCATTACGAATGACACTCAATACCTCTCTTTGCTAGTTTGGTCTAGACCAGTTTTAGTTTTGCAGGATAGCAATATCGTTCATTATGCTTCTCCAGATCAGGAGATAATTTTTACTATCAAGTTGACAGATTGGAGTGGTAATTGTTCTCTCCGACCCCTCCGAATCCTAATCAGCGGTCTTGTTACAGCTTCTGAAACAACTGATACTGATGGAATCGCCTCTTTGAGAATAATCGCACCACACTCAGAAGGTTTGTATAACGTTTCTATTGCTTATACAGGTAATAATACTCTATATGAAATCCCAGTAAAGTATGATTATCAACTCACGGTCAGTAGGCTTATTCCGGTTCGTTTAGAGCTGTATAACTTTGAGGTTTTCCCACCACTCCAAGAGGTTGCAATATATCTCAAGGTTCAGTGCTTGAACGGATCTTTGCTAACAGGAATACCAACTAAATTCATCTGGCTTTCCAATGAAATCAGTGTCCTGTCACAACAAGGCGGCTCTATAGTACTTCATCTTCCCGTACCTTTAGAAAGTGGTAATTATTCACTTTACTACGAGGTGGAAAGTGGTCATGGTTTGTTTTATTCCTCTGGTTTTATCGAGATTCCGATTCAAATAGCAGACATTCTAGCTTCTCAAGGGATTGGTATCGGAGGGTTTACTTTGAGCATAATATTGTCTCTTACTATTATAACAATTCCAGTGATAAGACAACGATATCTTACTAGATAACTAATAGAACGTGGTGCTCCGGCCGGGATTTGAACCCGGGTCGGGGGATCGAGAATCCCCCATGCTGGGCCGGACTACATTCGGTGCTATTGTAGTTTGATACTTCAACAGACTACCGGAGCTTAGGTATGCCAGCCCGGAGCGTGGGAAGCATCCTCCTTTGGTCCACAAATAAGCCTTTCCCCATCTTCTTAATGGCATGATATACAAAAAATCACTATAGAGAAATCATGGCATATTGAATAGTTGAGTGAGATTACTCCAGCTATCCTGTAGGAGCTGTAGCAGGCCTGTGATAACATCCTGTGCCCATCCCGTAGCTTGGAGGATAACTGCAATAACTATTGATACAGTTACCACAGCAAGTCCCAGAAGAAGGCTTTCCTCAACTAATGGACCGCCCTGCTCATTATTAATTGGATTTTGATCAATCATAATATACACCCTGAGTTTACATCATCTTTGACTCTTTTAAGGTCCTAAAAGAAATTCAAATTAGAAATCTACTATTTTATATCATTTACAACAAGATTACCTAGATTGAAATCCAGTAAATCTCATTGGATGCCCGAATGACCACATTCTCTCACCAAGTTTCTCAAAGTCCATATCATTTTTACAATTTCGAACTGTTTCTATCAGTGTATCGATTACACTTTGATGATCTTTGATATCAAGGCTTCTTGCAAGATTCTGGAATGTACCATCTTGTGTCCAATGTATAACATTTGGATTCATAACATCATACAAAATATTTGTGCCAAGGAATTCCAGAAGTCCATTTTTCATAACTTTCCGTATCTCCACAATCTCCTTGACATAACGTAGTGACTCCCCAGGTTTTGGTCTTTCCAGTGTGACAATAAGATCCATCAATCCCAGATTTGATTTTTCAATTCCGTGCCCAAGATTCCATCTTGATATTAAACTAGAAGCTGAGTCACTATGACAAGTCTGTATCGAACGAAGCCCTGCCGCTATTGCTTGGAATAAAGATTGACTATGTTCAATAGTCTGAATTTCTCCAAGAATTAGATAATCCGGCGAGCGATGAAGGCATTTTACTATCTCCTCGCTTTTATTCAGTGTCTTATGATGTTCATCAACAGGATTAACTTGTAGTCTGACTTGGTGTTGGTTTGTTAATGTTCTGCTTTCAATTGCATCCTCTATGTAGATTTTCCTCCACCAGTGAGGTGTAATCATATCTAATGCGTTTAGAAGAGTTGTTTTTCCTGTTCCTGGTCCTCCAGTTATAGTAATATTGAGTCTACTTACGATTGCTAATATCAGTATTGCAGCAGCTTGCGGTGTAATAGTTTCATTCTCAATAAGGCTCTTAATCGAGAATGGTTCTTTACGAGCACGACGAATCTCAAGGTACAACCCCTCTGTACTTAGAGGAGGTATGCTAACAGATAAACGGAGTACTATACCTAAAAGATTCAATTCCATTTTAAGGGACGGATTTCCTCTATCAAGATGCAAATTACTTTCTGCCCTAATGAATGTAATAATTCGTGGGACTTCGTCGACGCTGTATGTAATCGATGTGATACATCTGCCATATTTCTGGTGATCAAAATATACTGTAGTATCAGGTCCATCAAAATACACCTCCTCTGTCAATTCATCTAATAGAATTGGAAATAGAGGACCAAGTGTGTTTGTCGAATGAGCTGCAATTTGAGATAGTCTTATTCTCGTATTCTCGTTTATTTCCGGTATGTATTTCTGAATATGACCTGAGATTTCATTCATTATTCGTGTCTGCTGCGTTGTTAATTGTTCTCTAACCCCTGGAAGTGGATTCGCAATATTCTTGAACTCACTCGCAAGATTACTCAACAATGAAAGCTCTAACGAGGTTCTCACTATCGGTACATACATGAATCTAATTTGATGTTCATTATATTGTTTCATGAAGAAGCAGAGATATGGTCCAACACAATAAACATCAATGAGATCATCAAGTTCGCGAAAAAGGGCGTTATTAGTTCCAATGAACACCGATTCCCATCCTTCAGAGTACCACGGGGGGTCGTTTAGCAAGGGATGGTCTGGAAACCATAAATGCAGCAGTCCACGATCAGTTTCTGTAAGAACAATTGGTCTGTGAGCTTCCTCGAATAACGCATACAGCTTCTTGCATCTTGATTCTTTTCTATTACAACAGCTTTCACATCTATCCACCGAGCAATGGATGACACTAACTCCCTGCTTCATTCAGAACATTCTCCGTCGATAGATGTCTTCATAATTGCTATAGCACCGATTAGTGATAACAAATCACTGCACAACCTCACTAGAGAGTTCAATAATCCCCTTCATCATTCCAAAGTGGTCTCTAATACTATACTCTGCTACTTCAGTTGCTGTTGATGTCAGCTTCTGAGTTAGGACAGGGCTTTTTCCATATTCGGCAGCAATCAGGCGGTCACTAGCATAAGCTACTGAAACCGTGAATATGAACGGATTACGTCCCCCACGTTTTGAAGATGGTATCATTTCTAGAACCATCGCTATTTTTTCTCTGAGTGCATTTTCATACGATTTAAGATCCCATCCACGCGATTTGACCTTGCTAGACACGCGTGCATTGTTCATTAACATTGAAAGGACTCGTGGAACATAGTCCTTTGGCTTACGAATTTCTGGGGCATAACCTGTTAGTGACTTGAGCCGAAGAGCTTCTCGTACCATTGCTCTAACATTGACACGATGTCCACATTTCTCAAAAACATCAGCTATTTCGTCTAGTGTTATTGGAGCTCCATCCTTGAACTCTCTTACAGCCATGAGAAGACACACTGCTATGAGTAGAATATTATTTCCCACACTTTCTGCAGTTTCTGATGTCACTTTCTTGTAGAGATATGCTGTACGATCTCTTACTTGCTCATTTAGCATCAATAATTTGGACACATGATTAAGAGTCCGGAGAGCTCGATACTTTGCCTCATTTTTTCCGATTCTTATTCGTGTGCTATATATTATCTTAAGCCGTTTGAACTTCTTTTGAGTACGTGCAGTTAATGCTTGGCCATGTGCGTCTTGAAAATATTTATCCTTGTGAAATCCAATATAGCTTCCAAGACCATCAACAATGTGAATTCTATTGCCTAATGATACGTATACACTAGCGTCAGGAGTATCACCATATCGTTCTTCACCCATCTGGTATGTAGGGAAGACGTACTCTCTAGAGATAACCAAGCCGCACTCTGCACATACTATATGCCCTCGACTAGTAATCAAAAAACCATTACAATCTGGACATTTCCATGACGATATTGAACGAGTTTCATATGTTCCATCAGTCAAAAACCACACCCATTAAGAATGTGCACATCCTCTCCTAACTGGGTTTCAGCTATAGTTCATACACTTGTACTGGGTAGAAATCCACTGGAACGAATAATGCCCTTTATTACGAGAATTCAAACGGCTCAGTCAGAAAGAGATGACCGAAAGTATTCCGATGATTGGTAGTAAGTGGAATCATTTGATTGTCATATAGAATTTGTCTAAATCAAAAGTGCTACTTTGACTGGGTGTTGTCTTTGCAAGGGTCAACACTAACCGCAGACCACCGATGGATCCAACAACTTCTAGATTATCTTTAATTACCTTCTTGAATACATTACCTTCTACATAGATTTTAGATGACTCACCTGTTGGTATGGGCTTAGAATCAATTATAATACTGATATTATCGCCAGCTGTTAATGAACCACAAAGCGCTTCTGGCAGTTCAAGTGTGAGAGCAGCTCCTTCCGCCCTTGACGATATCTTCAATATTTTCAATCTCCTTGTTTCTGTATCTTCAATGGAGTCAATTGTTGTGTCCTTGAACCTAATTACCATGAGTATAATCTCCAATCTTTCAGGGGCTTAGATTCAAGGCTGGTCTAGTTTCGAATTAAACCTGTCGTTACTTCCCTGTGCTCTTTTTTAGGCAGCATATAGACTGTCTTTTGGTGCTGGAAAGTGCGGAAAAGAATCCTAGCAGTAATTCCCATTTCTCTATTAGTGATATTTGGACTGACATTTCCTGCTACAGCATTCTATTTTGACTTTCAATATTTTGAAACTGACAAGATGGTCTATGAAGTCGGCGAAACTATTGAAATGGCTGCGAGACTAATTGCCGACTTTAGTCCTGAAGGATGGTGCTATGTTTCCTTTGCTGTTGTTACTGATTTAGGACCTACTTTTGCAGATGAGTATTTTATTCCGCCTCTACCAGAAGCGCGTATAGTAAATTCATCCTATACAATCTTGCCAGAACATACGAATCCCGGAGAGAACGATTCTCTTGCTTTTGTGTTATTTAATGTTGAAATATTTGATACAGTATCTCAAGGCGCAGAGGATAGTATTGAAGTGAGTATCACAAGAGGTCATCTTACCGTTATCCCTCTTTCTTCTTTAATTGTACAATCCGGCACGAACACAACATTCAATCTCAAAGTTGTTTCTGTATATAATGACAATATCCCCTATCGTAATGAAGCTGTCAATATTCATGTTAAAGATTCCAGTTCCACGACTATCATCAACAAAACAATCTCTACAAATATGGATGGAACTTTTGGTCTACAATGGAATAACTCAATGGGACCCCCTGGAATCTATGATTTGGTTATCAATGGATTTGGCAATGATGATTTTCTGAGTTTTTCAAAAACATTGCATGTTAATGTAGTACCCGCCTCATCTAATCTTGTTCTTCTCACGGTACCGGAATCAATTCCATGTCAGTCTCCTGATGGAAGCCATTTTGAGTACGCAGACATTATTGTCAAACATACAGCTGCAGATCAAACAGGAATCGATGATAGTATACTTTATTGGAATACAAGCTTTGGAAGTGGCGAATTAACGAATCTTGGTAATGGCGAATATAATACAACAATTCCATTTCAAACAGCCTCAGGAATCTATTTAATTAATATAACAGCTGTCAACCCAACTTACCAGATTGTTAACATATCTATACCAATCGAAGCCATCAAAAACGTACTTTCTTTCTGGCCAATCCAAAATAATTGGTCGGTTGTACATGGGAACACAACAACTATTGAGTTCTTAATTGACGAGGAATTCAACTGGGGTGAAGAGATACTCATCGAATTCATAGACGATTGTGAAGAAATCAATGTTTCAGCAGATGCATTGCCAGATTCCAGTAATACATTGATATTTACTGCTTGGAACAATCTATCAATAGGGCCTCATGTTATACATCCTTACATCAAAAGTAACTACTATGAATTTTCAGACATTGCTTCTTCATTCGAACTTATCGTACTTGGAGAACTTAATGCAAACATATCAATAGTATCTGCATACTATAATGAGAATATCCAACTAAATCTCGCAGTTTTTGATAACAATAATTCTACAATAGAACTGGTCACACTAGTTGTATACTATGACAGTGAAATTTTTCCTTTTGTCACCCTAGAAAATATTGACTCCACCCAAATAACAACAGTAGATTTGCCGCAATGGATAGCTCCAGGAATACATTTACTACGCTTAGAACTCACTGTTCCTTATTATATCCCAATTATTAATTTAGTAAACGTTTCAATCTGGATGAGAACAAACATTACAATCACAATCGAAATAGTTGCTCAACCAATGTGTCCTATAAAAAATACAGATTCCGTTTTTTCATACAATCTATTACCGTTCCATGGCATCAATCAACTCATTAGGTTCAATCATCCGGCCTCCACCTATTTTATTCAGTGGAACTACAACAACCGAGTTTCTTACTACACGCAAGACTTCTCTTGATAACTGCCCAAGATTCAATTCGGGAACCAGAATTTTATCCACATGATCACCAAATTTCCTTACAACCTCATCCGGGAACGGCCACAGTGTTCGAAGCCGCAAGGATTTTACTGTTGCTTCCGTTGCCATTAACTCGTCAACAGATCTTGATGTAGAACCAAAGGAAATGATACCCCATTCTGCAGTTTCTGGTCCTGATAATATATAGTCATCAATTAGGTTTCTCGAATTTAGAATCTTTGAGGTGATTCTTCGAACAAGTTTGTCATGCACCTCAGAATCTGATGTCTTTCTGATACCTGTTTCATCATGTGTTGAACCTGTTACCAGCAGATTATGTCCGTCACCAAATTTTGGCATTATTGCTCGCCCGTTAGAATCTACACCACCAAAGTGTGGCTCATTCAATTTGGCAAATCTACGTTCTACCTTCATACCGTTTTCTACAATCACTTTCTCCCGTGAGTGTGCCACTATTTCATCCGAGAGAAGAATGACCGGATGTCGTAATCTTTCAGAGATTTCAAAAGCTCTAATGGTGAGTTCATATGTTTCTTGAGAAGAACTAGGTGCAAGTACAATCATCTCATGATCTCCATGAGTTCCCCATCTGGCCTGCATCATATCTCCTTGGGCTGCTTTTGTTGCTTGTCCTGTACTTGGTCCACCTCTCTGTACATCCACAATCACACATGGTGTTTCAGTCATTACAGCATAGCCAATATTCTCTTGCATCAGACTGAAACCTGGTCCTGAGGTCGCAGTCATAGACATTGTTCCCCCCCATGCCGCACCAATAATAGCAGATATTGCAGCTATCTCGTCTTCCATTTGAATATAGATTCCACCAATCTTAGGAAGCTTCAGAGACATAATTTCTGCAATCTCTGAGGCTGGGGTTATTGGATAACCTGCGAAAAATCGGCACCCAGCAGCAATTGCAGCTTCAGCACACGCCTGATTTCCCTGCCAGAAATGAACTTTCGCGCTCTTGGACACCATGATCAAATCTCTCGCAGTCGCAGTTCTCATAGAGTCAAGATAAGCATATTCTTAGGACCTCCCAATAAGATTCCTGATGAAAGTCTTTTATCAGCAGTAATTCGGATGAGTTCTTCAATGACTACGGTCTAGTCTAGTTAGAACGGAATTCTCCCCCTGACCTGTCTTCTAGGGCTCAAATTATCAATACTCTTAAATCACAACAAGAAACAATCGTGCTCTGGAATTGCGATCGTTGTCTAGGGGTTATGATGCAGGCTTCCCAAGCCTGCGACCCGGGTTCGAATCCCGGCGATCGCACCATTTTTTAAATTTCGTCAAGTTTATCGGTAAAGTAGACATTGTTCAATTGGCGAGTGATGATTGCCTTGACCCCGATGAGTCAGCAATGACAATGATATGGATCTTGAGTTAGGAGCTCGCTAATACTTTCGGCAACCTCCCCTCACAATGTACTTTTAATCGTACAGTCTGCAAATGCTTTTAAGGACGCTACTATAGAATTGTCTTTGGACTGCCATGGTTCATGATTATGTTGAAGATGAGTTGAGCAGACGAAGTGTTTTCAAGTCTGAGCAATTTCTATCTATTGATTATGTACCTGAGAGTCTACCACACCGACAATCTGAACTCAGAACGCTTGCACAGAACTTCACTACTCTAATTCGCTCACCGGGCAGAACAAGTCACAAGTTTATTATCGAGGGTCCTGTTGGAACTGGAAAGACCGCCGTTGCTAAAAGGTTCGCTGAACAAATGGTCCAAGCTGCTGAACGAAGGGAGATTAATCTTCGTAATATACACATCAATTGCCGCGTTAACAAAACTGCCTATCTTATTTTCCTTCGTGCGCTTCGCGAGTTTAAACCAGAATTTCCTCGCCGAGGCCATTCCCCAGAAGAATTACTACAAATGTTGGTTGAAGTTCTTGATGAAGAGGATCGATATCTTCTACTCATTCTTGATGAACTTGATTACTTCATCAGACAAAGAGGTGCTGATATTCTATACGATTTAACAAGACTCACTGATGATAGGCTAAATGCAAAACAACGTGTTTCCATGATAGCAATAGGACGCAGAATACCTTTTGATGAAAACGCTCTTGATTCAAGCACATTAAGTACTCTTCAACGGAATATCTTACGTTTCTCCAAGTATAACAGAGATGCCTTGTATGATATTCTAAAAAACCGAGTCGATATGGCATTTGAGAAGAATGCTGTAATGGATGAAACCCTCCATGTCATCTCAGATATTGCATCAGAAAGAGGTGATGCGAGATATGCTATCGAGCTTCTCTGGCGCGCAGGAAAACAAGCTGACAGCAGTCAAACAAGTACTGTAGTTCCAGATTACGCTCGTCAAGCAAAAGCGGATACTCATCCTGAGCTTCGGAAGGAAATATTCAGCACGCTCACTCCTCAACATAAACTGTTTCTCTTGGCTACCGCTCGACAGCTGAAAGAAACACGTAGTGATTATGTCACCATAGGTGAGGTCGAAGAGATGTACCACTCGGCATGTGAGGAGTATAGAAAAGAGCCAAGAGCACACACTCAGATTTGGGAATGGGTTCAAGATCTTAACGCTCATGGAATAATCGATACAAAACGATCGGGAAGTGGCCAAAGAGGTCAGACAACGCTTATTGGGCTTTCTGATGTTCCTGCAGAGCTATTGGAACATTTTATAGCTCGCCTTCTAGATTCAAAGGAGCTGTGACAAACACGTGAAAAAAGAAAGCCTATCAAAAATAGCAATTGAAGATCTCTTTTCATCAAAGGGTAGAATTAAGATACTTAAAGAACTTGCAGAGTCTAATGAGTTGAATATCTCCGAACTTTGTAGAAGAGTAGACCTCAATCACAGCTCAACAAAGTCTCATCTTGAAGTGCTTTTAGACTCTGGTCTAATTGAAGAGAAGAAATTTGGACGTATTAAGATATATCGCTACAAGATTGAGGACTTGAGAGCACGTTCACTCCGAAGTTTCTTTGATCTCTGGGAGTCCTGAAGGAGTGCAGGCCAATGACAGACTATTTAGCACGTCTGTTCTATATTGGGGACCACTATTATGGGTCTCAGATGCAACCCGGACTAAAAACAGTGCAAGGAGAGCTTATCAAAGCTATTTCGAAATGGAGTGGAGAACCACACTCCTCACAATCAGTTCAGTTATCAGGACGAACAGATCGAGGCGTTCACAGCTTAGGGCAACTTGTAATGATTACTACAGACAAACGTTTCTCCATTGATGGCATCAATAAACATCTTCCTGAGGACATTGTACTTTGGGCACGAAGACAGGCTCCTGAGGGATTTAGACCACGTTCTGGTGCTTTAATGCGACATTATCGGTATTTTCTTGACGAGTCCTGGATAAATGTAAATCAAACTGTTATTAGAGAAGCAATTTCTCTACTCGTAGGATCGAATGATTTTAACTTCCTTTCAAAACCCGATGAGCGCAGGAATACAGTTACCACAGTACTGAATGTATCTCTTGGCGAGGTTTCTAATCTCAAGTTTTTAGATGTCTATGGAACTAGTTTCTTATGGAAGTTTGTAAGAAAAGTTGTGACATTATTGACAGCGATTGGCTTGGAAAAAATAAAACCTGAAACTATCCTTGATATTCTCGATGGAAGCAAGAAGACTTTTCGGGGTGGAATTGAGCCAGCACCACCTGAAAATCTGGTATTAATGGAAACGATTGTACCATTCAGGTTTACCACGAGCAAATACGCACTACGAAGAATTCAGAATTATCTTAATACTCGACGGGAATTTCTCAGACGATCCAGCCTGACATTATTTGGCCTTACTGACCACTTCTCTTCTTCAATGATGTTTTATCAACATTCAGCCAATTCGCATAATCTGCGGTAGTTCTGGGCTTCAATCCAATTAATTCTGTAATAGTGTCATAATGAGTTCTCATTACTCTAGACTTCGAAACACCAGTTAACATCGATAAAGCTGATAAAACATCTGATCGTTTCTCCTTTGATCTATTTCCCTGCCAAATTAAAAGTGGCCATGCAGGCTGAGAATAGTTAACCTTCCGATACGGGGTTGAATTTCTACTCCCAGCAACACCAGTTGCAAGAAAATCGTATACATATGCCAGTAGTTTCCAGTTTTGGTCTCTCATAATTCTCCCTAAAGATAAATCTGCAAGCGAAAGCCCATCGAAACCATTACTCAGCTCTTTATGAGATAGCAGATGAAGGTGTAGATTTTCTTCTAGCCAAAGAACTAAATCATCATGGTCAAGCTCAGATTCGGATAATACTCTCCTTGCAATTTCTGTGTCTGTTGTCATGAATACTCTTCGAAGTGTTTCTTCATTTCCACGTCGAACATCACGTGTAGTAGCCTCGACAGATGTTTCCATTGTACCCCTTTTAACATAAGATTCAAGATCCGATATAGCAGCTCGAAGATCACCAGCTGAGTTTTCTGCTATTTGATTGATGATACTTTGCGGAACTTTAGCTTTGTTTTGTTTTGCTATCCGAATAAGTACACTAGCTACGTTTTCATGTGCAATTTGCTCAAAGGAAAATATCTGGCAAATTTTAAACAAATCTTTGAGTCGTGGGCTATTTGGATCATTAGCAGTCATCACGATTGGATGAACTGATTCTTGAATCACTTTCACAATTGCACCAACGCCACCTCTGTCACTCGTGCCAGAGAGACCATCTACCTCATCCAAGAGAATAATTCGAGGTCGCCCGTCAAGAGTTTGTTGTGAGGCAGCTCTCCAAACAAGGGTTTCAATACTGTCTTTATTCCTTTTATCACTCGAATTAAACTCAACAAGTTCCATATCTAACTCATTGGATAAGGCACCAACAGTGGCTGTCTTTCCAATCCCTGGAGGTCCAATCAATAAAGCGGCATGTTTACTAGGTATGCCCTTCTTCCAAGACATAATCCATGTTTTTAGTGAAGTTATGGTATCAGGATTGCCAACAATAAGTTCTAGGTTTCTCGGACGGTGTTTTTCAGGCCATGGAAGGTTTTCATCGCTCATTGCTATCACTACCCAATCCTATATGTGCTAAAAGAGCAGTTAGCTGAATCTCTCCGTTCGAACCTTCGCCGATTCTAAACTCGACCTCTGCAATTTGCTCCAATACATCCATTTGCAGCTGATTTGGTAGATTGAGCGTTTGAATCTCTTTATGCATTTGCTTCACTAAATCAACAGGAGAAACGCCTTCGTGGTAGATTAATGATCTAAGTGCCTGCAAAGCATCAATATATCTTCCATCACGTGCATCTGTTATCATAGCTTTCACAGTTTCAGGGCTTGCTCTACCAGAAATCGCATACACAATCTTGTCTGTAATTTGTTGCCCAGTAGATGAGGCTGCTTGTAGAAGATTAATTGCTGCTCTCATATCTCCCTCAGTAAGGTAGAGTATTGCTTCAATCCCCGTTGAATGAAGCTTTATCTTTTCCATATTTGCAATATATTTCAAACGGGTAGCGATTCCACCATCATCCAAGCGCGAAAATCTGAATATTGCACATCTTGATTGTATTGGTGGGATTATCCTACTTGAGTAATTACAAATCAGAATCATTCTACAGGACTGAGAGTAAGACTCCATAGTTCTCCGAAGAGCATGCTGAGCGTCAGTAGTTAGATGGTCCGCCTCATCCAGTACAAGTATCTTGAAGGGTGCATTCCCTGAAGGCATTATTCTAGCAAAGGTCTTGATTTGATTCCTAACAACATCAATCCCTCTTTCATCACTTGCATTGAGTTCCATGAAGTTGCGTTCGTAAGTATCTCCAAACAGATCCTTTGCCATTGCCATAGCTGCCGTTGTCTTACTCGTCCCTGGTGGGCCTGTAAAGAGGCAATGGGGTACTGCTTTATTCTCGACAAACATCACCAGACTCTTGATTATCTGTTCTTGACCAATTATCCCACTAAGAGTGGGTGGCCGATATTTCTCAGTCCACAGGTCTAAGTCCATTATGGATTCCCACCTTCTCTAGAACATTTGAAGTTTGTATTGCTGGACGTTTCATGAGTTCATTCTTAGTCTCTTAAAAGGTTCTTCTGATGCTTCAATATTCTATTCCAGCAATTAATAATTCAGACCTTTTAATCACTATGACTCAAAATACTAGAGCAATGTCTTTATTTCATCTTGGCTTGAATGAAGTGTGTACAGCCATGAGAATATGTATTGATTCCAAAGAGGCAATTAAGAGATTTGAGATGTCATTCCTTAATGAGATTCGGGGATGCGTCTTTCTAAAATCAACTCCTGAATTCACCGTGGCTGGACAAAAGTTTGGCCCATTTCAGAAAGGTGATCGTTCAGAGATGCCTAACTGGGTTATCGAAAAACTACTCCAGAGTGAATATGTCGATATCGCTCCAGAAGACGCCTATGAATCCCTGAGGCGGCTCCAGAATCTCTATCGTGAAGAGGAGAAAAATCCTCATAAATTTCAGACCTTCCAGCCGTTTCTCTATACAGCAATAGCTAGGAAGACAACGCGTCTACAGAGCGACAAGACTTCTATGGATCCTCGCAAGTATGAAGAGGTCGAGATGCTTCGCAAAATGACCCCATTTCTGGTTGAAACAAGACTTTCGAAGATACTACGCGTAGCTAAATCTGGTGCTTATCAAGAAAAGCGGCAACAGATGGCGCATGAGGAACGATGGTTATGTGAGGAGCTTGCTGGGTTGTTATCTGGATGGCGCCAAAACATAATGGAATAGGCTGTGAGTATTAGTGCCCTTAAATACAAACCCTGAAGAACTAGGAGTCTGAAAATATATACAAGCGCACGCCTTGTTGTCTGTCGAGGCTGATGGTTATGTCAAGCTATGATGAATCCCAAGAACGATTTGAGGAATTTCTTAGAACCTATAAGGATGATCAGGGTAACCTCACATATTGGGCAAGAGTCCAACAAATGTCAATTAATGATGAAGTTTCCATACCTATTGACTACCAAGAACTAATCAGTTTTGATAATGTGTTTTTAACTCTGGCAGCTGAGAATCCTCAGAAGTTTATCGATATAGTTAATGCAGCGCTTGTATCAGTTCTAAGGGTAGAAGACCCGGACTATGTCAACAGCCTTGATATTACAATAATCAAAGCACGGATTACAAACTACACAGAACATATAGCTTTACGTGCTATTCGTTCCAAACACATTGGGAAGCTTGTTCATGTAAGCGGTATTATGATGCGGGCAAGCGAAGTAAAACCATTATTAGTCCAAGCTATGTTCCAATGTAGAATTTGCGATGAGAAAATCCCGCAGACACAAGAAGAGGGTAGATATACGGAGCCTGCACGATGCCCGCTCTGTGATAAAAAGACCCCGATGAGATTACTTCCGCAAGAATCTCAATTTCGTGATTGGCAAAAAGTTCGTATTCAGGAGTCGCCGGATGAATTACCTCCTGGTCAAATGCCACGGTCCGTTGATATAATTTTAGAGGGAGAAGACATTGTAGATAAGTCCCGACCAGGCGACCTTGTAAAAGTCACAGGAGTGCTTCAAACAACTCCGGATTTCTCTAGGAGAGGGGGAAAACTTGCCACCTTTAACATATTCATCGAAGCTAATGGTGTTGAAGTATCCGAGAAAGAATACGAACAGCTTGATTTATCCGAAGAAGACATGAAGCAAATACAAGAATTCTCAGAAGATCCTTATGTTCATGAAAGGATTGTTGCATCCATTGCTCCATCAATACAAGGACATATGTCTATCAAAGAGTCTATTGCACTATTACTCTTTGGTGGTGTTGGAAAAACACTACCTGATGGAACGCGCCTTAGAGGTAAATCCAATATACTGTTAATTGGTGATCCCGGAACTGGAAAAAGTCAGATTTTAAAATTTGTTGCAGGACTCGCAGCCCGAGGTCTCTACACTTCTGGAAAAGGAACCACAGCTGCAGGTCTAACTGCCGCAGTCATACATGATACTGAATCAGGTGCTATGACACTTGAGGCAGGTGCATTGGTATTATCGGACCAGGGAATTGCCTGTATTGATGAGTTCGATAAGATGGATGCCAATGATAGAACTGCGATTCATGAGGCTATGGAGCAACACACAGTCAGTATTGCAAAGGCTGGAATTATTGCGACGCTCAATGCAAGAACATCAATCCTTGCTGCTGCAAACCCAATTTGGGGGCGTTATGAAATTGCACGAACTGCGCAAGAGAATATTCAATTGCCCTTCACAATTTTATCACGGTTTGATTTAATTTGGATTATGATTGATACAATCAACGAAGAAACTGATCGTGAAATTGCACAGTTTATTCTAAACATGCATCAGACAAGAAGGCCCAAAAGCGATTCGGCAAGGCCTCCTGTTGCACCTGGATTTCTAAAGAAGTATATTGGCTATGCGAATCGTTATGTGATTCCACAGCTCACCGTTGAAGCTGTAGAAGAAATAGAGAAATTCTATGTTGATTTTAGAAAAAATGCCGAGGGTGGCGGAACAATTCCAATCACCGCACGCCAACTCGAATCTCTTGTGCGTTTAGCAGAAGCAAGAGCAAGGATGGCTCTGCGTTCACAAGTAACAAAAGAGGATGCACAAGCTGCCGTTCGATTAATGTACGAATCACTTCACATGGTTGCACTTGATAGAACTACTGGCAAGATTGACATAGACCGCCTTGTTTCAAAAATGAGTGCTGAGCAAAGAGGTTCAACTAATATCATTATTAGAGCACTTCATGATCTTGAACCTGATGGAGCCTCACCTGTAAATAGGGATGCATTAGTGCAGAGAGCAGTATCTATGGGTCTTACAAAGGAAAAGGTGGAGGAGATGATTGAAAAGCTCCTAGCTGATGGCACACTCTTTGCTCCCAAAGATGGAAAAATTAGGGAAGCTAAGAGATAGAGTATTTTCAATGATTAGCATAATTAATAGTGGGAAATAGCATGGTTTGTCTAGAGGAGCTTGATATCAATAGAAAGGTGATAAGTCATCTACAAAGTCTTGGCATCACCAAGCTATTTCCTCCTCAGATAACCGCATTTGAAACAGGAGTTTTACAAGGCAATAATCTAGTTCTTGCTATCCCTACTAGTTCTGGTAAGACATTAGTCGCTGAAATTTGCATGCTAAAAGCGATTCTTGACGGTCGTGGTAAGGCGCTTTATCTTGTCCCTCTGAAATCTCTTGCAAGGGAGAAGTATGACGACTTCAAGAAGTATGAAACATTGGGAATTACTGTGGCAATGTCTGTAGGAGACTATGACTCTCCCGGCACAAAATTACGTGAGGCGGATATT
>JAOUFI010000025.1 GCA_029858305.1 Candidatus Thorarchaeota archaeon | reverse complement strand
ATTTGGTTTTTGAGCACTTATCTAGGAACGGTTTACTCTGGTCAGATATTGAGCTAAATAGACTGCCAACTCTTTCAATCTCACTTGGTTCAGGCATTTGATGATTCTTGCTTTATTATACTTCTTTTCCTTTAAATTCTGTCTCACTCTATGAATTGCTGAAACAAGGAGAAAGCATATGTAGTACCGTAAGACCGATAAGTTGTGGATTGAGTGGTAATATGAGATGAGAGAGGCTGCACTCTATTCTAACTTAAAATCAGGAATTCGCTGCGATCTGTGCGCTAGACGTTGTGTCCTCCACGATGGAGAAACAGGTTTCTGTCGTGTGAGAACTATGAAGGATGGAAAGCTATACACCAAGGTGTATGGTTTGATTGATGGGATGGCTGCAGATCCAATAGAAAAGAAACCATTGTTTCATTTTGCCCCAGGAAGTCATGCTTTCTCAATCAGCACTTCGTCCTGCAATTTCCGTTGTCAATTTTGCTTGAATTATCACTCGGCTCATAGGGAACATCCTGTTGGAGAGCAGTTGAGTCCATCTTCTATTATTGAGTTGGCAGAGAGATACAAGTGTGGAGGAATCACATATACCTACACAGAACCTACTGTATTCATGGAGTTAGCTCACGATACAGCTGAGATTGCTCATTCAAAAGGTATGTACAATACTTTCGTTACAAACGGTTACATGACTCATGAAGCAATTGATTATATCGCTCCTTATCTCAATGCAGCCTCAGTGAATTTTAAGGGTAGTGGGAATAAGGAGTTCTACAATAACTTGATGTCGGTTCCCAAGGTAGAGCCCATTTTGTCTGCAATGCAACATATGAATGAGAAAGGAATTCTGATTGAAATTACCAATCTCATCATACCGCAAGTTGGTGACCATCCCGAAGATACAAAGAAGTTAGCTGGATGGATTGTTGACAATCTAGGTCCTCGCACACCCTTTCATGTTACTGCATTCTCGCCCACCTACAAGTTGACACATATACCTCGAACACCAGTTCAAATGCTCGAGAAACATATTGAAATTGCAAAATTAGCTGGTTTGGAATTCGTCTATTCAGGGAATATTCCCGGGCATGACTATGAGAATACGTACTGCCCTGAATGTGGATTCAAAGCGGTTGAGCGACATTCAGTCTACCTCAAGAGTAATAACCTAAATGAGGACGGTCGATGTCCCAAATGTAATGCTGATCTGAACATGTCTGGAGTGCAGTGGATGGTCCGTGGCAAGGGTCAGATTGGATTCTTCTGAGGTCTTGATATGCAAGTAGCCGAAATCGCATGGAAACAAAAGAATGCTGTCCATTTTGATGCAGGTCTGACAGTTTGGAGAAAAGATGATCCAGAACCTGCTTTTTTAGCTCTGCCCCCCAAAAAGGAACTCTCATGGACACTTCATGGGCCAAAGAGATGTATAGGTAGCATCACTGCCTCGGGTAGGCTCGAACGTTGTCCTGAGAATTCAATCGTTCTCGGAACAGGACAGAAGTGTGGTCCATGTCAAGCTGGCGACATAGCAGATCCTTGTATCAGGTGTGATGGTCGAAGATGCGATGCAATTGAGGCTCGCAAATTACAATGTGATGCCACAACTTATGTCATCTATGCTGTCCTCTTTAATGATGGTACTCTAAAAGTGGGCGTTTCATCAAAAGGCAGAGCGCTTACTCGATGGGTTGAGCAAGGTGCAGATTATGCTGGCGTGCTTCGAGAGATTGAGGGTGGGCGGACAGCCCGTCGGGTTGAGGATAGAATAGGTCGACTACAAGGAATAACCAAACAGGTTCGTTCCGAGCGAAAGACTCGAGCCCTGCTCGATAAACTTGACATGACAGCGGCTCATGCATTATTAGAACAATTTATGGAGAGTGCAAGTCACCTTGAGCTCAATTCGAATGTCGAGCTTTTTGATTTATCATCACATTACACCCTGAAGGATTTAGAATCTCAACCTAGTCCATGGAGAAAGCGTTCTGAACCAATTGATGGAAAAGCAATTGTTGGTGAAATCGTTGGAATGAAGGGATCCCTCATGGTAACTAGAATTGACACCTCTATTATGGTTGTGGATCTCAGGCAGATAATTGGGTATAACATCGATTTGGACTCAGATATTACCTTGGTAACACAAACAGGTCTTATGGACTTCTTCTGACAATCTATTTTAAGCGTGGAGGTTGTCGTTAGAACAATGACTGATAATCTGGAGGAGAAAGCAGAGGTCAGGTACCTCTCTCTGGTACGCAAAGAGGGAGGCGAGCCAATAATTGGCATCCCTTATCGTGAGATGTCAGTGGATCCTGACCTAGTCGCGAGCTTTGTCCTTGCAGTTATTATTTTTGAGAATAGGCAGTTGAAGACGTTCACTAAGGAAGGTTATGTCGTTGTAATTGAGGAGGGCGAATATGTCGTCGGGTTACTCATTATCGATAGAGTAGATGATGATGAACCCTATCGAAAAGCTTTGAGAACTATCCTGGAACGATTTGAACAAATATACGAAACTCAGCTTCTTAGTTGGAAAGGTGATATCCGACCGTTTCGTGAGTTCGC
This sequence comes from Candidatus Thorarchaeota archaeon, assembly GCA_029858305.1. GTDB lineage: Archaea > Asgardarchaeota > Thorarchaeia > Thorarchaeales > Thorarchaeaceae > SMTZ1-45. The sequence continues at coordinate 27,241 of JAOUFI010000025.1, read as the reverse complement.
ACTAGATATTCTACAGATTTACCCATATCGAACATTTAGCCTTGAGATGATCCCACGCATCGTATCCAAATCAGATGCTACACCTGATCATCAAGCTAGTATCCCTTGGAGCGTTGGAGCAACGGATAAGAAGCTGCAAACTATTATTGGTTACATCAACGGGAAACGAACTATTGAGGAGATAATGAATCAATCAGAGCTTGAAGACTCTGAGGTTATAGCTATCCTATCCATGCTTGATAAATACAAATGGATTACCTTGACCCGTAGGTTAGAGGATTCCTCCATCCTTATCAAGATCATAGAGCCTCCCAAGTTCCTTCTTGGGGTTTATGGCGAACAACTTACGAGCATAGTTCAACAGTGTGATGGCACAAAGAGTCTGGCAGAGATATGTGAGTTATTGCCCTATAATATGGAAGCTGTTAAGCTTGTTACAAGGAACCTTATTGATGCTGGTGTATTGGGATTCATAGATCCTCCATCCCAAGATAGTGACAGTTCGGAGGTTGATTCATAGTGGGGCTTGATTTCTCTAAGGTCCGATACATCTCTCTCATTCGCATGGAGGGTGGTGAATCGGTCCTCAATATCCCCTACGCCGAGCTAACAGTTGATCCTGATCTCATTGCTGGCTTTGTGACTGCTGTAATAATCTTCGCAAAAACCCCGATTCGAACAATTCGAAAAGCCGCATACGATATTTTGATCGAAGTCGGTGATACTGTTCTTGTTCTACTGGTTGTTGACCCTGTTCCCGATGAAACGCCATATCGAAATAAGCTAAAACGAATTCTAAATGAGGTCGAATCACAACATGGTGAAAAACTGCGTAATTTTGAAGGAGATGTACGTAGGTTTAGAGAATTTGCATTGACCGTCATTAAGGAATTTCCATTCCAGTCTGCCGATCTTAACATGATACCTATTAAAACAAGTAATGGAATTAGGATACCGTTTCGAGTTGGAGCTGTTGATCGAGAACTAGAACAAGTCGAAACTTTCATCAATGGAAAACGTACAGTCGCTGAAATAATGGATTTGATGGGTCTATCTGATGAAGAAGTCCTTGCTCTCGTGTCTGTGCTGGCAAGATATCGTTGGATTGATTTCAAGCGAAGATTGTCTGAGAATGATGTTTTAGTGCGATCCGCATGTCCAGAGATTATTCTCACGCGTTTGAGAGCTCAATACGGTAAGGTTCTTGATGACCTAATAGGCAAATTTGATGGTAAGAAACGTATTGTGGATATAATGAATGTTCTAATGAATGTCCTCCCTTACGATAAGGACGCAATATGGTTCTTGATTAACAAACTCGTTGAAGTTGGATGTCTAACTGCAGTTCATAACAATTAGAGCACTCTGTCCTCTCCAGGAATTCCAACTACATCACTGCGACATTGTTTACAATGTGTGAATTGATCTATGTTTTTAGATGCATCTGCCCGTGCAAGAGTGAGTTCTGTTGCTGACGGAGGTCTGAGATTAATTACCTCTCCATGTGAAACGAGAGGAACAATATTTTGCAGCTGTGCTCCAGCATTTGAGATACACCGTGATAAAGACTCCATATCGCCATCATTGACTCCGGGAATAAGTATAGTATTGACTTTAACACAAATTCCTGCGTCTGTCGCGGATTGGATTCCACTGATTTGACGTTTGACTATCTCTTTACCCATCTTTATCCCTCTAAGAACATGTCCGTCAATATTTGCCCACTCGTAGAGTTGCGCTGCAATATCATAACTCTGAGTGCTCATGGAAACTGAGATAGTTGATATGTTCAGGTCGTAAAGCTTCTCGAGTGATTGCGTGAGTAGAGTGCCATTAGTGCTAATGCAGAATCGGGCTTCTGGAAAGATATTGAGCACTCCTCGAATCGTTGAAAATGTTGCATCATTCGCCAAGGGTTCGCCTGGACCTGATATGGCAACAATTCTTAATCTGGGTTCCACAGTACTTTCTATGACAACTCTTTCTATTGCCTCATCTGGAGTCATCAAACGCGATGAATAACCCGGTTTTGATGTATGACATGATGTGCCTGAATCTTGATCACAGAAGACGCATTTGACATTGCATTGAGCTGCAACAGGAAGATGAATCCGTGTCCAAAGATTCTCACGTGTACTTGAGAAGCAGGGGTGATGGGCGAATGGATATTGATCGTGAGTCGCCATGGTTGGTCAAGAACTCTCATGTAGAATTTTTCTTACATCTCTTGCTGTACGTTTCGCGTCTGAAAAAATAAGTCCAAGCGCTGCATTGTCTGGAGCAGTCACTGTGAGAATATAATCCTGGGACACTGAGATTACCAAAGTGGTTCCCAGATCTCCTTGAATGATAATTGATTTGAGATCGCCCTGTTTCAATTCCTTTACTGTTTGTTCTGCCGCAGCATGAATTCCTGCAACCATTGCTGCTACAGATACCTCCTCAGTTCCTGCATGAAAGTGGCTAACGAGTGGTAAGCCCTCGACAGAAAAAATGGCTGCCCCTAATATTGGTGACTTATTGGACAGCTCTTTGAGCACCACCAGTATGCTTTCCTGAAGTTTCATTGCAGTCTGATTCTCCAAGTTTAACGCCTCAAATAATCCTTTCAAGTCATGCCTGATAAGTTCTCACATGGGGAAGTTGTAGATAAAGATAGTGAGGGCATTGTTATTAGACCATCTCTAGCCAATTAAACGCACAGATGTAACAGTATCGCTATGCAACGCTATTGTAGGTAGTTTCATCACGCGTAGGACAGCCTCAGCTTCTTGCTCGAGTCCCGCCTCCTTTAGCATATTTACAAATTCGAATCCTGTAGTGACAATAACTCCCTTGACAGGTTTTCCATTATGCATTGATTCGAGCAATTCTTGAACAGTGTATAATCCACATTTTAGTTCGAGATCATTCTGTTTCTCAAGATGGCTTATGCCCTTCTTGGCAATTCCCCTATTCTCACGTTGTTCGCTTGTATATGCCCTCCTACGATATATTGTTCTAAGTCTTGCCGTCCCTCTCTCTATTATATCTTGAGCAATCAATCTTTTACCATACAACGATTGGACACTCTTGGTTGTAGTTGTGACAAGCCAAGCTGTGCCATATGCTGCTTGATAGCGCATCGCTTTCAAGAGTTCAGACTCACTGAGTAAAGTCAATGATCTATACCCTTTGTATTCTACTGATATAGTCCAATCAGGGTCTTTATGGTGCACCATTAAATCGGGAGTAAGCCCTTCACCTGTTGTGGGCACTGATGTTGTCACATCAGGAAAGAGATACATGATTAGACTCAAGAATGCTTCATGGAACATATTGTGTCTCAGATTCCTAGCTTCTTGTGGATGCCTTAGACCTGCATCTCGATACAGAACAGGCATCTCAATACGTTGACCTGTTTTTGCCCTAATCTCCGCCTTCGTTGTTATTCTACCACGAGACTGATTTATCTTGACCAAATTGACAGCCGCTTCATACCCAATGAGATCGAATACTATAGCTCCTAAATTGGATTTCTTAATAGAAGCGTCTTCTGTGATTTGGCGATTTGCCTCGGAATAGGCCCAATCAATGACCTCTTGACCATCCTGACCTAGTAGATTTATTATTGAATTGAGTTTCTCATTAAGTGTGTATCTCTTCACATGATTTCTCAGTTCGTTTCCGATTTTAATTGTTGATTTGACCAAAACAACACTCTCTTGGTTTGTATGTAATAGTTTAGCCTCTTCTGAGTATATCTTTGGTGAGTGTTACCTCATCACTTTCCTCATTTACCTTGACAAGATCTGCATTTGCGAGGTCATATACAGCTTTGCGTACGACTGCAGGCATGATCCCACTACTTGATGCGATGTTCTTTCTAGTCACTGCTGACTTAACGTCATGAAGCATATACAAAATCCTTGCATGAGGCTTCCCATAAAATGCAGTTTCTATCAAAGTGATATAGATTGCCAGCAGATCGCTCACATCCACTTTTTCTGCAAGAGCTTCTTTCTCTGCAGAAGCTTCACGATACAACTCTGAAACTCTGTTAAGCTGCTCACTAATCTCATCAAGCTCTTTCTTGAACTCATCACGTTCTCGACGGATGTTGTCAATCTCTCCTGTCTTTGAAGATTCAGCTTCTTGAAGTTGAGCTTTTAGGGTGGCGAGTTCTTCCTGAAGTTTATCCAATTTAGCTTCTGCCGTAGTTTGACCTTTCTTAGCCCTCTCAAGATCGTTCGTGAGTGCTTTGACTTTTTCCTCTGCAGCCCACGATTTTTCTTCAGCTTCTCTTCTTCCAGCTCTTAGTTCTTCACTCTCACTGGCTAAAGAATCACGTTCATCTATCATTTTTACGATGGAGTTCTTGAACTCATCCAATAATTCTAACATTTTCTCCCTGTCAGTCATGGAGACACACTCCTCCCTTTTTCTAAGAACAACCTGCTTTATATCACTTTCACATCGAGGTCAGAGGATTTTGTCTTGAGATATTTAATATAGAATCCTTTTAGCTCAGCTAGAGGCAGTCCAAAGGATTTGAATGCCTCAAGTTCACCTTTTCGTTTCTTTTTGAGCATTATTTCATTCTGCCTACTCAACAGCTGATCCTGACTTATCGCTGGGATATTCTTATTCTGCTGTGCACACTTCAAATCCGATTTCGTCATAGATTCGAGAGAATGCTCAATCTCTGTTAGCATTCCGCGTTTGCCCCAAAAATCGTCTGTCGTTATTCCCAGCAATTTTGCCTCTGGTGTCGCAAGCCCTCTTATATTAGCTAATTCTATCGAGTTGCTTTTTATGGTGGAGAAAATTCTCAAAGACCACGGTGACATGTCAACCAAAATCAAGATAGGAATCTCTTCATCCGCAAGTCGTCGTATCCATGCTCTCATATTTCTCCCTGGTTGTCCGAAGAGAGCTCCGACGCCTATCCTCAAATCTTCTGGTATTTCGAGTTCGATAAGATTTCGAGCCATTGCTTCTTTTTCTATGAATATAGCAGCATCAATGTTGATATCATGAATCTTCACGTCGAAAGGTCTACTAGAAATGAACCATCCATATTCTCCCGCAGATGTGCAATTCAACCTCTTTTTGGACATGTCTGATATTGTGATATCACCATAGAAAGTACCTTTGGGAGAGCTCACTACTCCCAATTCTTCGCGGGGTACCGATGCCCCATTGTGTCTAATTACACGCTCACAGAGGTTAATTAAACGATTAGTTTCATTTTGGTCAATGATTTTCAACACATCTTGGACATGTTTCACCTTGTGCATGTAATAGAAATCCCTCAGGCTCATTGACATGTTCTGTTCTAGATGTTCTTTGAACCGTGAGAGACCATATACAAAACTAGCGACTGTCTTTGCGCTCTCAACTTTCCTTCCATCAATAAATGATGGAGTTTCATCAATTGAAACATATCCCGCATCCTCTTGATAAAATACATTCTTTTTTGAAGCACCATAGTACCCAATCTCTGGGAACACGCCATCCTCCAATGTTTCAGCGACTGTATTGAGAACATTATCAATTAGTCCGATAATCTCTGAAGAGTCGATTTCAGTCCTAGAGCGGCTCATTGATTGTCACCTCCCTCAAAATGGAAACGTTCGAGTTGCACCTCTCTACCGGTCGCAGTTTTCAATATTTCGGCAATAAATCTGTAATATGATGCAAGTCTGGACTCTCGTTTCTGATATTTCTGAGTCTTGGTTCGTTTTCTTAACCGCTCACTTAGGTCTCGCAAGCATTCCTTAAATCCAAGCTCGATTTCTCGTCGTACACTATCAACATCGGCAATGTACTCTTTTCCAACAGTTTTGTATGGTATCTTTGTGGAACAGATGTGCATAATGAAGGTTAAGGGATCTTCTTGACGGAGACCATAGTTTTTGAGATTGAGATCTCTTACAACTCTGTGTGATATGTCTGAACGTTCATCATAGAGGAGAGGAATACGGTTGGCAAATCTGATAATATGTGCACCTGCACTTAGGTCTCCACCGTAGGCAACTCCTGTTTCGACAATGAATGGATGCCCTTCGTATACATTAGGAGGTCTCTGTCTAAACACCACAAATTCAGGAGAAAGTCTCTTTATACCGGCTAGAAGAACCTCTGTGCCCACAGGAGAAAGCGAGTTTGGAGAAGGAGGTAAAAATCTCTCAAATTTCTCCATAGAATTCATCATTCTCACAAGCTCATCCATACTCAATGAATCTGGCACTCTCTCTGGATCAAGTCTTGCGAAAACCAAGAACTCACTGGCTTTTTTATCTCCTACTCTTTGAAAGGATGTTGTGAGAAATGATTTCAGAGACCTTGCGCGTGTCGTCGAGATCATACTCTTTAACATCTCGACATCAATACCTCTAGGGTGGGGCTTAGTGGCCACAGAAGGCCTTGGAATCGAGTGAATAATTCTATCGTACTTGTAAACTTCATTATCTGGGGTTTCGAAGAAGAGAGAGGCATAGGGAACAATAATGCCCGTCTGATTGAAATAGTCAATAATACGCCTTTTACTTCTGAGCCAGTCTCCTTGTAATGAAAAGGTAATCATTGTACCATGTTCATCTGCTCCTTTTGATACTCTATCTTCTTCTAGGATTACAGGTCGATTATTCTCTATATCAAGCCGCATCTTCACACTATACCCATGTGGCTGGCCTTTTTGCCCTGTTACAATCTCGATTGGCTTTTGCGTGGTGACCTGTCCATATAGGAGCGCAAGACTACCCCCTAAACCAAATGTGCCCCGACTCTGACGATGAGAAAACTTTGTTCCAGTCAACATCTTGCCAAGTAGAAGAGGAATCGAATCTCTCTTCATTCCTATTCCATTATCTTTTACAACTAACTCGAAGTTTTCTGGTCCTTGATTTAGAAGATCTACTCTCGAACTCTCTTCTTCATTCCTGAGAAGCACAGTTATTTCCGGTAGAATACGTATCTCTTCACATGCATCAAGACTATTTTCAACAAGTTCTCGAACTGCAACGTATAGGGACCTAGCCGGATTATCAAATCCTGCAATGGTTTTGTTTCTGTAAAACCATGCTGAAACAGATAGTTCAACAATGTCTTGAGTATGAACGTTTGACGTGAACAAGAATATGCCTCCGGAGATATCTCATGAAGGCTCTGTATTATCTTGCTATGAAGCGTGGTATTATGACAGCTACATTAGCATTGGAAGTACAAGATATGCAATAATCAGCATTGAAATGAGAGCAATAGTTAGGACAATCCAAACGGGTTTGCTCCAATCCTTGACGGTTGCTCCATCAAATGGCTGAATGGGAATCATATTGAAGAGACCAAGAATGCTGTTGATGATGATTCCGTATCGTACGAGAAACATGATATAGAAAAGACTTGTTGGATTAAGAAGAAGCACAGCAATTAGAGCGACGATTACCAATCCTGAAGCAATAAGAAAATTGCTTAGAGGACCAGCAAGGTTCGTTTTTGCATTATTTTCTCCACTAGTGGCACCACTTGTATAAACAGTCCCTGTGCCGAAGATTGGGATTGAGAAAAGTATAGCAATTGCAGAGAGATAATACCCCATTGATGTCATTCGGAACTCTGACCACATGCCATAGTGCTGAGCTGTAAATTTATGCGCCAATTCATGACCCATAAATGAGAGTAGGAATATCAATATCATTCCTACAGGAACCCACCAATTTGCACTCGTCAAATAGGAGTAGAATATTATAATTCCATTGATTATTCCTGAAGGTGCACCAAATATGGAGATACTCACAAGTGTTACCAGAATCGATGCAATTAGTAGATCTCGCTTTTCTGTTATCGAGAATCGTGATTTCTTAGAGGTCTTTCGTTTTGCTTTCTTCTTGGGCATGATGGGTGTCCATGTTTGATTCTCTTCCTCGTAATCATCAAAGCCTAATGAGTCACTGACTCTTCGTTTAGCATCTTCACGAACTTTTTGGATTCCTGGACAACCATGGCTTTCCGGAAGTCTGTGCTCCCCACAGTAAACTCCATTGCAGTATGGGCATGTGAAGCTAAGGTCTTCATGTCCACACAAAGAGCATGTTGTCATTCGAACACCCGATTGTATCGTTTGATAACGGCAGTACTATTGAGATATATTCGTATTCCTAGTGGACATTTTGTACAAAATTTCCATTTGATTGAATTTTCACAACAATGCTTAAGTAACGATGAGAGTGAGCCGAGAGTAGTTTTGGGCGACCTGGAGAGAAGTCTTTTGGATTATGACGTGGCAATTGTTGGTAGCGGCCCTGCTGGAATATTTTGTGCTCTCGAAATGATAGAACACAAACCAGATCTAAAGATTATCATAATTGAACGTGGAAAGAGCATTGAGAAGCGCCATTGTCCAAACTCCGACTCAGCGCGTGGCTGCAAAAAATGTAATCCATGTGACATCCTAGCTGGTTGGGGAGGAGCTGGTTCTTTCTCTGATGGGAAATTGATTAAATCCACACAAGTTGGAGGTTGGCTCTATGAATTCATTGGCAACAAGAGACTCTCCGATATGATTGAATACGTCGATCAAAAGTACCTTGCCTACGGAGCTCCTACCAAGATATACGGTGCGAATGAAGATGATATTGAAGACTACTCACAGAAAGCTGTACTGATAGGTATGGAGCTAATTCCCCAGAAAGTACGGCATATGGGACGTGAGGGCTGTATAGATGTTATGGGACGAATGTACAACGATGTTCAGAAGCACGTCAAAATCCTCTTCGATACTGAAGCCAAGGATATACAAATCAATGGTCATGCTGTCCAAGGTCTTGTGACCAATGGTGGAGAGATGATAAATGCGCGTTATGTTATCGCAGCTCCAGGTCGGGTTGGCAATGAATGGCTTTCAAAGCAGGCAGCGCGATTGAATCTACATACTGAGAACAACTACGTGGATATTGGTTTACGAGTTGAGATTCCCGAACCAGTAATGCGAGATATAGCAAAGGCACTCTATGAACCGAAGCTGGTATACTACTCAAAAGAGTTCGACGATAAGGTCCGTGTGTTCTGCTTTAATCCTGGTGGAGTTGTTACGACAGAATATTATGACGAGATTCTGACAGTCAACGGGCAATCATTTGCTAATATGAAGACAGCAAGCACGAATTTTGCGCTCCTTGTTTCTACACGTTTCACTGCTCCCTTTAAGGAACCCATCGCATACGGTCAGTCAATCGCACGTCTTGCCAATATGCTTGGCGATGGAGTTATAGTTCAGAGACTCGCAGACCTGCGAAGAGGCAAACGGAGTACCACTGAGCGGATTGCTAGAAGTCCGGTACGACCTACTCTTCCTAGTGCGTCTCCTGGAGACCTCAGTTTTGTCCTTCCATTTAGACACTTGAGTTCCATACTTGAGATGTTGGAGGCCTTGAATAAACTCTGTCCTGGCGTTGCAGACGATGGTACGCTTCTTTATGGAATAGAAGTGAAGTTCTACTCGTCCCGGCTCCAGTTATCCAGTGTTCTTGAGACCGAGGTGTCGAATCTATTTGCAGCTGGAGACGGAGCGGGGATAACGCGAGGTCTCATACAAGCCTCGGTTTCCGGAGTCATTGTCGCACGTGAAATTCTCAGCAGGGAAGGTATTGATACAATTTAAGAAAGAATTACATGTTGCGACCACTTATACGGGGCAAGCCACTAATTGGTGGAAGTCACCGGTCATGGAGTAGTTGAAAATATTATTGCATTTCGGGTTCACAATAGTGACTCCTCATATGACTAGCTGATTAAAAACAGAGAAATAAGAAAGACAACTCCGCTGTGCAATTGCTGTTTCTCGACAGTTCTTAAGAATCAAGGACTGCCTGATATGTTTCAAGTTGTACTCTATCGTTCACAGCTACATAAGTGGCAAGATGTTTCCTGAAGCTGGTGTACAAACCTCATTACGAATGGCATCAAAGTCCTACCGTGTTTTGACCTCATTGTCTCCTCCGTTTAATTAGGACAACTAGCGCAAGAATCCCAATAATTCCAGAGGATGCTATCAGAATCAGTAGGAGAGATTGGTCCGGGATAGGCAATACATTCACTGAGCCAGCTATGGCAAACATGGATAGGTGAACAACTCTGGCCCACACATATCCCGCATAGAGTTCGCCATAAATCTCAACATCACTGGTATTCACACCCCATGCATGAACCCAATCCAAATCAGTAGATAGTCTTGTATAGGTCTGAGTTGTATCATTAAAGTGATAGAGGACCAATGTTGTTTCGTTGACATCCACTGTATCGTTTAGTAATCCATTGTTGTTCTTATCAAGATCAGATTGCCTATAATATATCTTGACAAGTGCTTCTTTGACCTCATGAGTTCCTGTTCCACCAACTGTGAGTTGGATGTTTATGTATCTTCCAAGAGATACATCATTATTCATCAATCCAGAACTAGCTGTTAGAGGATGAGGCGTTGTTTCCTCAGCATATCTCGTCACATTGAGTACGACATTCTCTAATGAATCAATCATAAAGGCAAGAATACAATCTGTCTGTTTGATGGCATCGATGGAATCCATCTGGTAAAAGGCGGCATAGCTGGATGCATTCACAGCACAGGATGTGTACTCAATCCGGATAGTGTCAGGAAGGACTGTTACCTCCTTCCCTTTGAGTGCAGCAAGTACTGAGTAGACATCATACACTGTTGCATCGGTCAACATCACCACAGTCTGTGTTTCTGTCCAAACACCATATCGAGTAGCAATCTTATGAGCTCCCGGTTGCATCATTCCCTGAAGGACACTACCAGTATCCTCAAGGACATCATACATCAATCCGCATATTCCTTCTGCATTAGCCTCAGGTCTACCAATCATGACGACATATGGAGAATCTCTGTAACTTGAAGTAAACTCATTACAGGAGAGAAGGGATACATCAGCGAGTTCATCCAGATTTTCACAAAAGTCTTGACTACTTAGGAGAATGTCTGAGTCAGAAATGATGAGAACATCAAGAAAATCTATGATGTAGGTATCAGGATCGTAGAGGTCAGGAATCCCGTCAAAATCAGTATCATTACTCCATGGATTCACACCTAATTCTAACTCATCCATGTCGCCCAATCCATCACCGTCAGTATCGTTGCAGAGCGGATTAAGCCAGAGCGCAATCTCGAGCCCATCAAAAGCTCCATCGCCATCTGAGTCTGCTAACATTGTATTCGTACCATATATCTTCTCAATACCATCGACTACATCATCGCCATCAGAATCGAGAGAGTTGGGATCCGTGCCCTCATCATACTCAAGTGCATCAAACATGAGATCACCATCCGAATCAGCAATCAAGAGATTAGAATTGAAGTCAAACTCAGTCTTGTCATCGAGATCATCATTGTCGGTATCCGTCGAATTTGCATCTGAATTAAGGAGGAACTCTGTAAAATCTGTGAGTTCATCAGTATCAGTATCGTCTGATAGAGGGCTGCAACCATAGGTGATCTCTATGCCATCACCAAGCAGGTCTCTATCTGAGTCCCAATGTAGAGGATCAGTACCTAGCTCGACCTCGATGGAATCACTCAAACCATCACCATCAGAATCAATGCTTTGGGGATCAGTTCCAATCTGATTCTCTGTATAATCATCTAAATCATCGTAGTCAGAATCATTGAGGAGAGGGTTACTGTAGACATTGACCTGATGAGTGCTGGTGGAGTCTGTAATAGATGTAGACCATCCAGCTACTTCGACCTCATTTGTGAGACCATCAAAGTCTGAATCATCGGTAGCAACGAGCTGATCACTCAGACATGTACTATTTTGCACGAATTTCTGAACTCTTCCATGTTCGACCCAATTCTCGACAACATAGAATGAACCATCAGTTCCAAAAGTAATGTCCATAGGATTTGTGAAGTTCCCCTCCTCATAACCCTCGAAACCATAGGTTCCGTTGATACCCCAAGAGGGAATTGTTTCCCCGTTCAGATCAAAGGCACGAATACAATGTCCACCAGTATCTGCAACATAGATAACATTGTCATCACTAATTGTAATTCCCCTTGGAAAAGTGAATGTCCCATCAAAGAGAAATGGGCTGATTGTTCCAGTAGGATCATAACCAAACACTCTATTCTCACAGGCAACATACATGAGTTGATTCTCTTTGGAATATGCACAGGAAATGGGCTGACCAAGTGTACCTAAATCAGTTTCAATATTGCCAACAGATTCCGTCCATATTTCAGTCCATGATGATGGCGAAAGAATCTCATTATACGAAAGGCAATCACCCTCGATGCGCCAAATATAATATAGCATGTTAGGTGGAGAAAAACAAGCGTCAAACATCATAATAATACTAGAATCAATAGTACCATAATGCGTACTACCATTGAGATTATATGATTCGAACTTGCCATGTCCAGGACTCCCAACGTAAATTTGGTAATATAATGTTTCATTTTCCTTGTCGATTGTTAATACTGGTTTAAAATCAGAGTTTCCATCAAAAGTCGAGAAATAGGAACCTGTTGGTATAATGCTGAGATTTGAATCCAGTTTTGTTATCCACCACGTACTTGCATCTGAATAATAGTAACTATCACTTGAATATCCACCATCCCCCATTAGGACATAGAGGTCTCCATTGAGGTCACTTTCAATATTAGCAAATGTTGTATTGATTGGCTGGTCCATGCCCCAACTACGTTCGAACGCTATTGAATATTGTATCATGGGCTTCTCTTCATCCCATGTCCCATCACCATTCGTGTCATAAGATCGAGGATTGGTGTTACTCCGGTATTCGCCATAGTCGTCAATCCCATCACCATCAGAATCAGGAATTCTAGGGTCTGCATAGACGTGGATCTTGAATGGTGTGGATTCGAATTCGAAGGAGACCTCCCACCCTGCTATCTCTCTGAGGTCTCTCAGTTCATCCTTGTCAGAGTCTCTATCAGTGATATTGGTTCCATAATTCAGTTCCCATCCATCAAGAAGTCCATCAGCGTCCGTGTCTGCCGAACATGGGTTTGAGCCGATGATCGTCTCATAATAATCACTCAGACCATCCTGGTCATAGTCCCACTTCCACGCCATGCCCGGGAGTTCATCTTCATCATTCAGACCATCATGGTCATGGTCGAGAGGAGTTATGTATCTCCAACGAGTGAAGCTGTCAATACTATTTGGCATCACATCATAATAGAGAGTTGCGTACTCTAGAGTGGATTCGGAATCATTCACTGGTCGATAGTGATATTCTGGGATAAAACCAAGCCAATAATTACGATAGATATTATTCAAATAGAAATCATTGTGCAGGATAAGGGTCACTGGAAAGTTGGGCATACCTGTACTAGGTTCAATCCATGCCTCACAACGGTATGTCCGCTCCTGGACAGTATAGTTATCTCCAAAAATCGTGTTGCTATCTTCCTCAGCAGGTTCACTCGACCATGTATTAGAGGACAGAGCACCCCATGGAGGAGCTATAGTGATTTTTGGAATATTGTAGCTATCACGAATTCCCTTACTTCTACCAGGGCCTGTCGCATTAAGAATAGCGATTATTCTAGCTACAACATCTATTCTATCTCTGGCATCAAGTCCATTGTTATCCTTGTCTGTAATTGTGATATCAAACTCTTCTTCTTGATCAAATGAAGGTGTCACTTCAGAATAAACCTCCACATCACCGACAATCACACTTGTCAACCACGACACAAGCTTATCTGAAAATCCACCAATCATGTCAGCAATGACCATACCAATGGCCAATACCCATCCAACATAAGGAATTTGGACTATCCCATAGAGAAGACCTGTTATTGCTAGGCCAACAACGCCTGATACCGTACCAAAGGTGGCACCTACTGCTTTCCCAAAACTACCTCCGATACTATTGGCTAGCATAATACCCCCTGTTATGGAGATCCCTAGATCAATAATGATACCTACAATCAACATGAATTCATCAAGGCGATTCACAGATTTGGCGAACTTTGCAGAATCATCAATCTTGTCAAGACTCTTGCAAGCCTTTAACCACTGTGTCAAGGTGTTTGTGCTCTTGGTATTAAGAACCTCACCAACTTCTACCTTGCTCAATCCCTGTATATTATACATGGAGCCCAACCATTTCCAAGCCATCCATCCTGTAAGAATTTGAGAATACACACCGAGTGCTTCCATTCCTATTCCTGTCACATACACAATCGTATCCACTAGGCTTGTTTCAGGTGAATATGGTACCGTTGGAGTACTTGGGTCAAATATCGTATATTCACCAGTGTGCCAACGGAGCATCATTGACATGATGTTGAATGTGGCATTTTCGCTGAGTGCCCAACTATCAATCTCATCAAATACCTCCATCAAAGAGAGAGCTGACTTAGATGATGTGTTATAGAAGTGTGTCTTGGAGGATTTCAATGTCACAAGATCACATACTGTCAAATTCAGATCAATAGGACCTGTAATCAAAAATGATTCAGGAACTATATCTGATAGGTCTGCAGTCTTCATCGCATCTTCAGTCGCGATGATGATTGGATAATTTTCATTGTCAGGCAAGTATTCCATAGCAGATGGGATTAGCTCATTACTAAGGGTGATCAGTGCCTCGTCACGATGGGAAAAGTCATCTGTTGTGGATTGAAGGGTGATGTCGTAATCTGGTAGAAGTGATGGTATGTCAGCAAGGTGATTTGTTGAATTATGTAGAAAGATGTAGGGTAGAATCATATCAGATGCTAGTGTCATGTCCCGGTTTGAACTATAGAATAAACCTACACTACTGGAATGCATCTCTTCAACAGCCATTCCAGTGAGCATGAAACCTTCATCATATGTGACAAGCAATGTGGAATCAGGTCTGTATCCAAGGTCAGTCATATTGAAACGCTCTGCTGTTGAAGAACTTGCATTAGCAATGAGAAATCCACCATCTCCAATTCCAATATAATTCTGGTCAGCAGTCTCTAGAGTGATGATGGTATCATCGATATAGTGAACAGTGAATGTTTCATCAGAACCGATATCGGTTGCATTTGCCACTACACAACCATCGTCAGTCACTGAGAGATAACCACCACCAACTTCTTTGAGTGCTATCTGGTTCTTCCCACAGATTACACGTTGAAGGGCTGCATTCTCAATTGAGGATTCACGCGCAACACCGTATCCAGTTGAATCTATTATTACATATCCATTGGATGAGGAATTTAGTGCAATTGCGTTGATGTCTGTAAACCCGATGACCTCCCATTCGAGTTCTACACTCATCATCAAGCAAAAGGATTCAGTTGCGGGAAAGAACATTTTGCTACTGAACGCCACTACTCGCTCATTTTCCATAACAGGACTGATAGGCACGTGGATGCCATTCGAAACCACTTGAATTCCGTAGTCTTCCACGTCTGCCTGTTCAGGAATTGCATTGAGTGTGATATTCAACATTGGAATGACTTTCACATCTTCCTTGGAAGAATCCAAATCTTGCATGGCACCAGTTGTATCATAGGGCCAGTCCCAAAATTGGTCTATTAGCTGTAGGTTTTCGACATTGGCAGGTATCAACTGAAAAGTGATGTATGTTGGCACACCACTCAAATCTATACTCATATCAAATTTCATGCGTGTATTAGTCCTTCTGAATGGGTCTGCGTCAAGGTCATCATTGACACCATCGCCATCATTATCAAAGTCCCAAACATTCGGTGTACCATCACCATCGATGTCACTGACTGAAACAGAAAACTCATGGTTATCAGGCATTCCATCAAAGTTTGTATCTGGTTCTAAGGGGTCTGAATCTGCAAATACCTCAAAGTAATCAGTCAATGAATCGTGGTCTGTGTCATTGTATGTAGAGTTTGTTCCGATAATCCTTTCCACGATATCAGGGAGTCCATCGTCATCTGCATCCTGTGGATCTGGAGGTAGGAGAGCGATGAGTTCTTGGACAAGTTCTTTCAACGAAGAGGGATTTCGTGGAGGATTATCACTCTCAATTGTGTTCTCACGGGACATCTGCAATGGATTATCAACAGGTAGTGCTTGATTTGCAGCGTACTCAAATTCGACCAATGAAATCATGCTTATAAAAATCATTACAACGCAAACTCGAAAGAACAATTTTGACCTCTTATTCACTCTCTTTAGTATTCCATCTCCATATCCCATGGTTGACTCCTCCAAGGCAATATATCGAAAAAAGAATCATGACGAATGCTAGCCTTAATGCAATATACTAATATTAACCAAGATAATTTGACAGCAAACCAACTATTAAATTCTCATATCTTTATTTGATAATTATAACTACTGAATCTTCAGACAGAATACCCTTGCGAGTGGTGTCGTTCTCCCCTTCAAGTACAACGGCATCAATGATGTCTGCGACTGGTTTTTACTGGCAGGTTATTGATCATAATGGCGACATAGCAATTCGAGCTACTCTACGTTACTGCTTATGCGTACCTGATTCTGCATTCACTGGGTCGAAAAATTGTTTTGGATTATTCAAGTGAAAAAGCTCAAATCGTGCTCAAAGCTTTTAGAGATGATGGAATAGAGATTAAGATAATTGATGTAACTCAAGAAGAAGCTGACCACATAGCAGAAGATCTTGGTACGATACCTAATGAATTAAAGGACTACATCATGTTGACAATATCGGAGTAATTCTGGAAGTCAAATTTTACAGTTCTAGACTCAAACTCTCGAATAACCTTGAGACAGAAATGACGAATCTCTATGCAATTTGAGATGGAGCAGGAATTACTCGAGGTCTTATGCAAGCATCAGTTTCAGGGGTGCTTGTTGCACGTGATATTCTCCGAAAGGAGAATATTGACATCTGAGTGAAAATCCGATGGTGAGCATTTCCTAAGATTTATATACCTATTGTACCAAGTGGTATTAGTATACCATGTGGTATACTAGGTGTTGACTAGCACCTGTACAGAAAAGGAGCCCCACTGGTGACTCAAGGGCGGCATAGCCGCCCGGGGCTTCGCAACTGGAGGATGAATTCTTAATTGATAGACGATGACTTTGAGTCAGTGTTTCGAAGGGTGTTCGAATCCCTCCTGGGTTCTTTGGGAACTCTTCCTGAGGGGAGCACATCATATAGTTACTTTACTGGCTCTATGATGGATGAAGATGATAACGAATTCAATCAAGAAAAAGAACCTGATTTTGAACGTATTGATCTTGAGGATGAAGTATTATTCCTCGTGAAGACTGGCTATGAAGATACTAGCCATTCTGTGAAGATAGATGCAAGAACCATGACAATCACATTCGATGGTACAAGAAAGAGCATTAAGATTGATCTTGACTTTGACGTTGATATTGAGAAATCGAGTGTTTCTTCTCGAAATGGAGTAATGGAGATATCATTGAAGATGGCATCAAAGGGCAATTCAGGTGCAAAAGAAGGATATCTAAGAATCAATTAGAGGAGTTATGCAAAATGACTGATGAAGCTATTAGACTTAAGGTAGCAGCAGCAATGCCTAAGGATCAAGGTCGAGGCATTGTTAGATTGAACTCTGATGTGAGAAACCATCTGAAAGTTCGTTCAGGAGATTATGTTCTTGTTAAAGGATCAAGGGAAACAATTGCTGTCTGTTGGCCTAGTCTCAAAGAGGATGAAATATTAGACATGGTCCGGATGGATGGTCTAATCCGAAGTAATGCGGGCGTAAAGCTTGGTGAAATGGTAGAAGTAAGTAGTGTGAATGTTCCAGATGCCACTCGTGTCGTCATCGCACCTGGTCAACCAGTAAGGTTTCAACCCGGTTTTGAGAATTACTTGAAACAACAGATATTGAATAGACCAATCACCAAAGGTGATACAATTCTTATCTCATCAATAGGCCAAGGAATGCAATTCACAGCCACTGCTGTTGCCCCAGGAAAATACGGTCGAGTCACACCTGATACAACAGTAGAGGTCTTGACCAAACCTGTAAAACCAGAAGAACTTGCAGTTCCACAAGTCACATACGAAGATATTGGAGGACTTGGCAAAGAACTCGTTAGGATTCGTGAGATGATTGAACTTCCCATGAAATCACCTGAGTTGTTTAAACGACTTGGAATCACTCCCCCGAAAGGTGTGCTCCTCATGGGTCCTCCGGGTACTGGAAAGACTCTGATTGCTCAGGCTGTAGCAAATGAATCGGGGGCTAATTTCAAAGTGATTAATGGCCCTGAGATCATGTCAAAGTTCTACGGTGAGTCTGAGCAGAAGTTACGTGAGACATTCGAAGATGCGGAGAAGAATGCCCCATCTATCATATTCATTGATGAACTTGATAGCATTGCACCGAAACGCGCTGAAGTCACAGGAGAGGTTGAGCGCAGAGTAGTTGCGCAACTACTAGCTCTTATGGATGGTCTAGCTGGACGTGGGCAAGTAATCGTTATTGGTGCAACCAACCGTCCTGATGATATCGATGAAGCATTGAGACGTCCTGGCAGATTTGATAGAGAGATAATCATTGGAGTCCCAGATAAGAAGGGTAGACTTGAGATTCTCCAAATTCATACTAGATCAATGCCACTTGAGAAAGATCTCGATCTTGAAAAACTAGCATCTGTCACACATGGGTTCGTAGGCGCTGATCTCTCAGCTCTTGCAAGAGAGGCTGCAATGCAGGCTCTTCGAAGAGTATTACCTCATGTTGATCCAGATACTGGTGATATTCCTGCTGACATTCTGTCTAATCTTTTTGTGACACAGGCTGACTTTGAAATGGCTCTCACTGAAGTATCTCCCTCTGCCCTGAGAGAGGTTCTTGTTGAAAAGCCAAATATCCGTTGGGATGATGTCGGTGGTCTGTCAAAGGTCAAACTACAGCTTCGCGAAGCCGTGGAAACCCCTCTGAAGTATCCTGAGGTCTTTGAAGGAATGGGTATCAGAGCACCAAAGGGTGTACTTCTCTTTGGCCCACCTGGAACTGGGAAAACTCTCCTTGCAAAAGCTGTTGCCACAGAGTCCGAGGCGAACTTTATCTCCGTGAGAGGTCCAGAGGTCTTCAACAAATATGTTGGAGAGTCTGAGAAGGCTGTACGTGAATTCTTCAGGAAAGCCCGTCAGGTAGCACCGTGCGTCTTATTCTTTGACGAGATAGATGCAATTCTCGGAGCTCGAGGAATGCGTGATGATAGCGGCGTTAGCCAAAGAATTGTCAATCAGTTCCTTGCTGAGTTGGATGGTATGCAATCCCTCCAAAACGTGCTTGTCATCGGAGCAACAAATAGAGCAGACATCATAGATCCTGCTGCATTAAGACCTGGTCGTTTTGATACAGTAGTGTTTGTACCACCTCCCGATCGCGACGCAAGAATCGAAATATTCAGGGTACATACGCGTAAGATGCCATTGGCTGATGATGTTAGTCTTGAGAAGCTTGCTGATTTAACAGATGGCTATTCTGGAGCGGATATTGAGAATCTTGTCCGTGAAGCTGCCATGACTGCTGTCAGAAGTGATTGGAAGACTAAACCTGTTCATATGAAACATTTCAAGGCGGCCTTGGAGGAAACTCGACCAAGTATCTCTCAAGAAGATATCAAGCGGTTCCTAGAACTAGCTGAACAGGTTAAGAAGCGACAGCCTCAGAAGGCATCTGATGTTCTTCCAGGCTACATGTAAGATGAATGTAAGCGACTAGATGAAGACTAATCATCTAGTCCCTGTTTTCTTTTTCTTCGAAATTTATCAATGTTGAATGATGTCATTAGGCGTAAATTCAGGTCAAAATTATTGTCGAATTACAATCACGATACCCTTTTGAATAGCAATTAGGACATGGTCATTGTACGCCTCATGGGAGGACCAGTTATGAGTAATTTCTATCCAATATCTCCACTCGTAGGTATCACGAACACTAGTTATGGCGCACAAGTTGGTGTCATGGATGAAAAATGGGCTGTGCGCGTCGTGCGAGGAAAGAAGATAATAGCTGAGAAAGCGATTCCTGGTCTTGAGCTTGACAACATCGTTGGTGTTGCATATGGTCATATCCGCGTAGAAGGCCTTAGTAGACATGCTGTGGCAACCATGGCAGGCAGATTAATGCAGTACGCAAGGACGTATCAGCAGGCTGGTGTCTGTCCAAATTACGAGATTACTGACTTGATCTATGAAGATGGTACTACCATAGGTGAACAAGCAATTGCTGCAGAAGGTGGTGTGGTGCATGATTTACATGAGGAATCTGCAATCGCTACGCTTCCTGACATTAGAGTAGGAGAAATACCACAGATTCCGAGGACAATAGGAGATGCCGCATGGTATGCTATCACTGAGGGTTACGCCTCTTTAATATGCGAGGTTTCTGCCTATGGAAGTTCGCTTCCAAAAGGTCATCTGGACTTGATGTTCAATAAAGCTGCCGACCAATTAATTCATTTCTGGGTCACATCAAATCCTGAAGACTCAGCCGCTGTGCTGAAGAAATTCGGAGCGCTAATTCAGAGCTGTTCAAAAGAGAGTCAACTACCAAAAACTGGTACTGGGACAGCAACCATAGAAACTGGAGTTTGCGAGGTTCTTCGAGTATGTCGAGAAATCGATCCAAATGTATCAAAAATTCCTGCAGGCTATCCATGTGCTTTTCATGAAATTCTTGCTAAGAAGATTAGTGATGTTTCCGGAGTTAAGGTATCTGTTAATACATCATCAACAGGCTGTATTATTAGCATGTCCATTGAGTAACACTCGTTTCGATAGCTATACTTTCATTCCTTCTATCCACCCAATAATCTTAAATCGCTTGGGCCGACTCATCTACAATTAGACGAGACAACGTGGTAAGTCTCGAGTAGGAGCTTATGAACTTGAGCTACTTAACTTGGCGTGAATACACGCGTTCAGGTCCCGTGTGTCTAGGAGCACTCCTTGTGATCGCTGGAGCAATTCTGGCATTACTACCTGGGTATAATCCAGCATATGACTTCATACCTGGATACACTATACTGATTGGCGCTGTTGTTGCAATCGTTGGACTGTTATTCATAATTATGGGCTTTGTCTTTACAAAGAAGAAGCGCGATTCTGTCACTGGCAGAATTGACACCAAGAAACTGAGTGACACTCCACCGCCTCCACCACCGCCAGACTAATCCTTCCTGGATATACAATTTCTTCCGAGCTCTTGGGTCATTGTGGCCCAAGGCTCTTCTTCTCTTTCTTTTTATTGCTTAAAATGGACATATTTAGTGAAAATGCTCCATCGCGCAAATCCTAATATGTGACCAAGATAGTTTTTGCCTAGAAATGAGTACTGGATGGTGTACGGTCTAGATGAAGATAAACTTGGAATATCGAGATAGTCAATTTCACGAGTGTTCAGGGCAGCCGTCCACTGCCATTAGCTTAACTGTTGATGACTCACAAAAGAAACTAATCCTTGTGATTCCAACAGGTGCAAGCATGATTGAACGTCGAGCAGCTGAACGCAACGCTCGTGGCATTGAGAAGGTAGGATTTCAGACTGCGAAACATGGCCGCGTAGGCCGTGGCTATGAACTTGTAGTCGAGGGCCATGGTGGAGGGCTTCCAGATCGGTTGAGACACTCACCACGTGAAGTGTACTAAACCACTTCGTCGTATGCCGTCTGAATGACCTTGCCTGTTTCCAATATCGATTAGGCATGGAGCGAGTAATGTCCTTAATTCGGATAGGAGAGTAAGTGACGATGTCGGACGATAGAGCCAAAAGATGGGTTGAAGAATCACAAAGAGACGCTACACGTCAGTCTGCTGGAAAAATGCATTTGCAAACTGCGGCACAAGCTGAGCGTGCAGGCGATATAGCCAAAATGGAAAGCGAATATGCTGCTGCTGCACAAGCATTCATCCAATCTGCAGATGAATATAGAGCTTCTAAGAGCTTCAAAAAAGCCGCCCTGAACATGTGTGATGCAGGCGATGTATTTTCTGAGTTAGCTGATGCAAGTAAAGCAGTTGCTGCATATCAGCGAGGAGCTGATGATCTTCTCGCCGCATCAAGTGAGCATCTTATGTGGGGCGATGATGCAGAAACCAGTAAAGGCGCTACACTCGCTGTTACAGCATGTATGATCTATATTATGATAGGTAAGGAAGCCGAAGCTTTTTACAAGGCACGTGGTTTTGCAGCTGAGAATGCGTCGAAAATCAGGCTTCCTGCAGTAGTTCGACTAAGTCAAATCCCACAAATGCTCGAGAATTCAATCCAGGCTTTGAATCTTGATTCCTTTGCTGAAGCTGAGAATGCTGCCGTCACAGAATTAAAATCCGCACTAGCAAGCTCATCGAGTCCAGAGTTTTCAAAGTACGTGGATAAAGGTCTTGACATGGTCCGCGAGATACTCAGAGGTAAATTAAAGGTTCCCAAAATCTCTTCTCAGCTGACGATCCCAATAGACCTCACTTTCACAGAAGACTTCTCTGTTCATCTGAATATTCGAAACTCTGGCGACGGTGCCGCGTCCAATATGAAGATTGAATGGCATCTTGATGAGGGATTACAATTCGTATCCGGTGAAAAGACAAAAACAATTCCATCACTTCCTGCAGGAGAGAATCTTAAGCTTGCTGTCATCCTGAGAGGTGCAGAAGCCCTTGGTGGTATACGTGACTATTCAATTGTTGTCAGAGGGTCATACGAGGACAAGCTAAAGACAGTGTACAGCCTTCAAGCTGGACCTACCATTATCACACTGAAGGATTTCAAGGAGAGTGAGAAACTTCTCCAGGACTCTGATGTAACTAGTGGTCGAGTAGGATTTCTCCGTGCATCAATTGAGGAGTCCGAGTTTGAAGCGGAACCACTTCTTCGCATTGTTGATGGCTTGACATCTTCCTTAAAGGAAAGCCGCGCCGAAGTCGAGAGAGGAGAACTTGATGCAGCAAAAGCAAGAATTCGAATTATAAATGACATAGTTGATCAGATTGATGCACTAGTCGGTGATGAAGCTTTAGTTGAACGAGTCGCAGAGGCAAAGATGTCCGAGAAAAAGGCCTTTGCTATGAGCAAGATTGTTTCTGCCTTTGAGCAAGCAATTGCTTATGCATCAAATCAAGAGAAGAAGCTGGAGGCTGAAGTTCCGCTTGCGTTAACAGAGTGGGATTCTATGGCTGAGAAGAAAAAGCGAATCATTGGTGCAGCAGGCAAGATTAAGTCTATTGCCAATGAAGTGAAAGGCAAGCTCACATCTCCTGAGCATCAACTCATACAAAACAGCATCTCAGATGTCCAGATGGAGGCTGAGAAAATACTTATCGACTCACTACTTGTTGTGGGCGAGCGTCCAGCATCTCCTGAAAAGGTTGAGATGGCTCTTGTTGTTGCTCGTTCCATTCGAAATGAGATCACACAGCTCATGGAGAAGAAGAGAAGCGAACTTGAGTAATGATTGTAGTGTTCTCTAAATTCCGTACAAAAGGATTGGAACTGCATTCATAACAAAGTAACCTTGAAATTCTTGAATACAATTGAATCAGTATGAGCTACCTCTGGAAGAAAACCGAGAAATGGAATCAATGGTGTGATAGTAAAAACTGCCCGGTTTGCAGAAATCTCCCGCAACCGGATGATTATGTCACCATTGCAGAAACTGCTGCATCGTGGATTGAAGCACATCCGAATGTACCCTTCAAAGGAACTTGCTATGTTATGTCAAAAAAGCATGCTGTTGAACTCTACGACCTCTCGGATGAAGAAGCCTTTTCTTTTCTCAAAGATGTCATGGTTACTGCTCGAGCATTGAAGGAAGTCACTGGGGCAACTAAGATTAATTATGAAATCCATGGAAATACAGTTCCTCATCTTCATTTGCATCTCTTTCCAAGATATCTTGTTGGTGATCGTTTCAGTGATAGTGTAATAGATCCTCGAGATGTCAAACCTCCAGTATACTCTGGAAATGAGTTTCATGAATTCACAGAGGCTATGAGAGAGAGAATCTCTAATGCCTACAAATGATATGATTTAATGTCTGGCCATGAACCCTTCTAGTCGATTCATGGCTTCATCTATCAATTCTACCGGAGGCAGAAACACGCTTCGGAAATGTCCTGCTCCATGTTCTGCTCCAAAGCCAGATCCAGGAACGAATACAACACCTGTTTCCCTTAGGACCTCCTTAACGAACTCCACATCATTCGGCCATCTCCCTCGAAGATCTATCTTTGGCATGATATAGAATGCCGCCTCTGGAAGTCTTGTGGAGATTGAATCAATATCATTGAGCCGTCTATGAATAAGATCTCTGCGAGTACGCATTTTGCTCATTGTCTCCTTAAGGTGACTCCCATCACTTCGCAAAGCAGCAATAGAAGCAATCTGAGCAGTGGAATTCAAGCAAATTCTGATCCGTGCCTGACGTATCATTGCATCATACAACGGATTGAGCTCGCCGTTAGTATCACAGAAGTATGCATAACCTACTCGCCAGCCTGGAGCTAGATACACCTTACTGATCCCATTTAATCCAATAACAGGGACATCTTTAGCAATACGCGCCATTGGTGTCTGAGGTTCATCGTATGTGAGTTGATCATATATCTCATCTGAAATGAGTGGTAATTCATACTCTCCCGCAATATCGACAATCTCTCTAAGCGTCTTCTCGTTATAGACTGAACCAGTAGGATTGTTAGGATTGATCACTAGAATACCTACGGTATTGTCTGAGATCTTATTCCTAAGGTCCTCAGTGTCGGGATTCCAGTCATCCTCCTCAATAGTCCTATAGGCTACAGGTTTTCCTCCGAAGAACTTCACATAAGAAATGTAAGGCGGGTAGCTTGGGCCAGGAACAAGCAGCTCTGCGCCATCGCTGATTAAAGCTCCTGCTAGGAACTGAATTGCTTCAGAAACTCCAGCAGCTACAATCATCCGATTAGGGTCCACATCAATACCATTCACTCTCTTTTCCTTATCAGCCGCAGCTCGCCTCAATTCTGGTTCCCCCTCAGATGGAGAATACCCATTCCATCCATCCTGTGCTGCCTTGCATAGGGCATCTACCATAAACTGAGGAGTCTTCCAATCGTATGCGATAGGGTCTCCAATGTTTAGATAAAGTGGCTTTTCACCGGTCTGCTTCTCATATTGCTTGGCGATAACAACAATGTCTCGGATGGCATATTGAAGATTAGCTGCGCGTGGAGTGATATTGAGTTTCATATTTACCCCTGCGCGTTGTGCCAATCATCCTGCGTATATTGTTTACTGTCAAACCAAGTACCTCCGTAAATGAAGGAAAAGGCTGCTTAATTTGGATACTACATAAAGTCTTCAGTTGAGAATGGAAAAGAAGCAAGTTCATTATATTGATGTTTTCTGCCATTTCTGTATTCAATGGTCGACTTTAAATCTTAGATTCGTCAAGAGCTAATTGGATTCAAATTCAGTGGCTCGTGTATACGCCAATCTCCAACGTTGGATGCTTTCACTGCGCATGTTTCGTCCAATCTCCCGATAGATTTTAGCAACTTCCAGATTTGGCTTAGAGAGATAATCGCGGATATCTTCAAGATAATTGAAAGTTCTTTCAAATTCTGACATTAGGATATCCAGAGTAGTTTTTCCTATAGATGCAACAGCATTAGTTCTGTCAAGTTTTATTGCTGTGTCAAAAGCTCTCACAGCGGAAGAATTACCAGGTGCTTCACCTGAGAATCCACTAAAGAGTACGTTATCAAATCTATTCCGCTAGATTCCTTCATTTTGTTTAAAATCAAGCTCAATTCGTAAGATTGAATTGACAACCTCTGAATACCTCGAAAGACAATAGATCCAATTTCATGAGCAAGTAAGAGCTTGCTACCTATTTTATTCCAATCACTCACATCGTATAAATTCATTCCCATTAGTCTGCCTAGGGATTCTTGCATAGCATCAATGGGGACTTGTGCAAAGTTGATTATGCTCTCCCTTTCTTCATAGTTCTCCAAGTCTAAATGACCAATTCCGCAATCTCTGGGAGATTTTTCAACTGTGAGTGGTATTCCTTCATCCATTTACAGAGTACTTATTGACAAAGTGTGCGACGTCTAATAATGGCCCTAGCACTGGCTTCCATTCAAGTTCAGCACCCATCGATGAGGCTGCTAAGTTATCCATGTGTTCTTGAGGACCAACGTCCACAAGATACACATCGTCCTCTTTCAACATGGATTCCAAAGCATCATATGATGCATTGACATATACAGCGACAACTCCCTCGATAAGTGAGAAGCGTTCGCCTTTCTTCAAAGTCTCCGTTTCGAGCTTGGATTTCCTCGTCCTTTCTTCAGCTGTAGAGATCCATGTTGCATCAATAGGGTAATTTGACATTGTGACAAATCCATGAGTTCCTTGGATTTTGAGCCCAATCGTGAGTGACCGTTTGACAATATATACTCCTACAAAATGACAATTCTTCTCAACTTTGTATGAGGTTTCTCAATGAGGTATAATGCAATTTACTGATTATTAGGAGTCTTTTGTTTTCGTTCTTAATCATATTCCCTTCTGTACCATCCTAGGGTTTTGAAAATCTTGTGAATGATAATTCCGCCTACGACCCAAACAATCCCTATTCCAATTGTTGCTTCGCCTTCGTAGTAAGGAGGTGGTATTACAAAGTAAGCAAGAAGAGAAAAAAGCACTCCAGATAAAATCACATGCAGCCATCCCTTTCTCCACCAGATTAAGCGAAACCCAAAGTGCGGAATCCAATTGAAGACAACCTCAGCAATCAGAACTGTTATAGATGCTCGAAAGACAAAAGATGCAACTTCGTAGGGAAACGAAAGGAGCGTGTACCCATAGAGAATACTGCCACCATATAGATAGAATGGAATAATGAATAGGAACATCAAGAGCGTATGTAATCCTTCAATTAATGCAACCTTTTGAGCAATTGTTGCAGGCGAACTTTCATCGAACCAGTCACTGCTCTTTGTATCTCGAACATCGGATGATCCTGACCGTCTTGTATAGGCTATGTATATAATTATAATAATTAGAATAGGAATGATCACACCGCCATATCCAATTCCAGTCATTTGTCCTTGAGCAAACATACTTGATGATTCCTCGGATGTCGCAATCTGGTTGAGAGAAACAATATACAAAATGGATGCGTACATGTTTCTCGTCTTATCTTTGCGTTACTAACTAAGATTGGTTAAAGAACATTTGGCAATCTGAGGCCCTGTGTGAAAAGTCACTTCCCATCACACTCTAGGAAGT
>JAOUFI010000024.1 GCA_029858305.1 Candidatus Thorarchaeota archaeon | reverse complement strand
TCATAGTAGCTTTGAAACGATTAACATGAAGGATGTTGAGATGCTTCTGCATCTTATTGAAAAATTCCTCATCCACTAGTTCTGGTCACTTTGCCAGGGCTTGACTCTCACTTTGAAGTTCTCTCTGGAAACAATGACAGCTTCTGTACCGCGGGGAATCTCGCCATAATCTGACCTAGCATCCCAGATTTCAGCGCCTACTTTCACTTTCCCAGAATTATGTGTGACTTGCTCAATCACCATACATCTAGTACCTGCAAGATCATAGAGGTAATATGAACCCTCCTTTAGAGAATCGTATACCAGATAATATTTGATGCCTACGAATATGGCTGCACCAATGATGGATGCAACTATTGTGAAGAGGAACAACTCCGGCACGAAGTAGTATGCCAGAACGATAAGAAGTGGAACCAGTAGCAATTCGTCAATAGTAATTGCGATGAATTTAATTCTTGGAGTCAATTTGACCAATTTTCAACCATCCTGTCGATAAACTTCAAGTTAACTTTCGATTGAGAAGAGAAAAGGTTTTGCAACAGAACATCGGTTCTTGTTTAATTGATTACATAGGATTATTGAAAAGGAGTTGTAGTTGCGCCACTTCAGTGATTTCTACTTGAAGACTGAGACAATCCAGATAATGGCTGGGGCTGCTATGCTCTCAGCCTATACATTCGTGCCAATTCTGGCGAGAGAACATCTAGGTATCTCAGAGATTTTCATCACTTACATAGTTGGAGGGTATGCAGCAGCATCATTCATTGCATCATACATCTTTGGGAGAGCTGGCGATATCTATGGGAGAAGGGTAATCATTAGATTAGGACTTCTACTAGCGACAATCAGCTTCTCAATGCTTCTTGTTTCCACAAGTCTTGAAGCATTACTCATTGTACGTATGACTAATGGCTTTTGTATAGGAATGTATCCAGGGGCTCTTGCTGCTTATGCTTATGAGTCAAATATTAAGATGGGGCGCTTTGCCACATGGGGCGCAGCAGGCTGGGCAATTGGCACTCTATTAGCAGGATTTGCAGCGGGGTACAACATCTATTACGCTTTCGTTATGTCTACACTCTTCTTGGCGATTGCTTTTGCATCAGCCCTATCATTGCCAAAGATACCAAGGATTTCAATGAGAGTACCATTGTTTCCAGTCGAAACCCTCAAACGAAATCTACATGTCTATTTAGCAGTCCTCCTCAGACACAGTAGTGCAGCCGCAGTGTGGGCTCTATGGCCTCTCTTCTTATACGACCTTGGGGGAACGCCTTTTACTATTGCAATCGTCCAAGCAACCAATTCTGTTGCACAAGTAATCTTCATGGTGTCGATTACAGATCGTATGGGGAGTCGAAAATTAATACTGATTGGACTACTTGCCTCAGCTATTACATTTGCATGGTTTCCATTAGCTAGAGATATAGTGGAGATATTGCCTTCGCAGATTGCTCTTGGGCTATCTTGGGCATGCCTCTATGTTGGAGCTTTGAAGTATGTGACAGAGAATAATAAGGATAGATCAACTGCCTCAGGACTTCTCCAATCAATGCTAGCCCTCTCCGGAGTGATTGGACCTGTTATTGCTGCAGTAATCTATACTATCTGGCCAGGATATTCACCAATAATGTTCTTTGCCACGGCTATGTCAATCATCTCCCTCTGTTTGTTCTGGTCCAATAATAGGCATAGAATTGAGATTGAACCCGTTGAATTGATTGAAACACCAATAGATATAGGCTGAGCATAATTTTGCGTTCTTACATTATGTCATATTGAAGTATTCTACCTTTATGATAGAGTGGAGTGTGGAATTGATGAACATCAGACCAATGTTTCATGACGACATAGTTTTCGCGTTAGCCTTGACAAGTGCCGAGAAATGGAACAGTACAAAACGTGATTTTGAAGAATTACTGGAATATGATCCTCATGGTTGTTTTATCGGGGAGATTGAATCAGAACCGATTGGGATGGTCTGTACTGTTTCCTATGGTGTATTTGGATTCATTGGTAATCTGATTGTGCGTGAACCATATAGGGGGCAGCAATATGGTAAATCACTCATGGAGTATGGAATGAACTATCTTCGCATTCATGGGGCGAAGTCGATACTCATAGATGCTGTGCCAAAGGCATTGAAACTGTACGAGAGATTGGGTTTCAGAAAAATCTGCAAATCCTTACGACTTGAAGGCTCAATTTCCGGAACAAAATCAAGTCATGTTCGCGGTATGACTCAGAAAGACCTCTCTCCTATTTCCGATTTGGATGCCAGTCTGTTTGGTGGAAGAAGAGACAAATTCCTTAGAATGAGGTTTGCTGCTTACCCTGAGTATTGCAAAGTGCATGAGATTGGTGGAGAGCTGCTGGGATACATCATGGGAAGCACTAGTGGCAATTCTGTTCGAATAGGTCCTTGGGCTATGAATGAATTAGATGTTTCTGCAGAGCCGCTCCTTCTAGATTTTGCTCAGAGCGTTGAAGCAGACAGTCTGAGGATAGGTGTACTCGAGAGGAATTTCAAATCATTGGGTCTATTACATAAATATGGGTTCAGAGAAAGATCATTCTCTTGGAGAATGGTCTATGGAGAGGACACAGAGGCAACTCTATCCAACTACCTCTATGCTATTTGTTGCCCAGCACGCGGATGATCAATTGCGCTGTCTCCGGTTTCTCAGACTCTGTATCTTCTGTCCGTAGTTCACTTGGGAAGCCCTATGTGCTGCCAAGGGAGAGATTATGACAAATGTAAGTGCAAAGATACCTATGACTGCTGCATCTACCGTCAGCCAGCTATAGCTTCCATCAATGAACATCCTGATCAATGAGCGATATACATTAGCTACTGGCAGATATTCGTTGAATGCACCAAAAGAAGATCCTACAAGTTCTAGTGGCGCTATTCCGCCACCTACAATCCAATAGAAAATGCCACCGAGAGCAGCCACAGGCACAACAAACACAGAATTACGCAAGATTGCTCCTGCAATTATCCCTATTCCCGAGCAAAACATGGAGAGTAAAGAACTCAATAAGAGAAAGGTCAGAAGATCTCCGAGAGGCCAGATACCAAACATAAGATAGCTTAGTGCAAAAAGAATGGGCGGAGCAATGAAGCTGATTACTACGCCACTCAATATCTTTCCAATGTAGATGTATTGTGGTGGTTGATTCGATAGTGTAAGTTCATCCATCGTCTTCTGTTCGAACTCTTGGGTCATAGCGGATCCACCTGCAAAGATTGCACTAAACATGATGGAATAGATTGCAATTGTCCAAGCCATGTAACCAAGACGTGGAGGTGAAAATGGACGTAGTGTTTCGACCTCAAAGTCAACCAATGAGTCATTCAAAAGGTATGTCTGGTAGAAGATGTCGATTTTTCGGATGACGGGCATCCTCAGATTCTTCGTCAGGTCTTCGTGTATATTTGCCACTTGAATGTGAATTGATGTTGTCCCATTGGTTAGGAGTGCTTCTTCAAAACCATCAGGAATTGTAATGACCAGTAGAATGTCACCACTCTGAAAGAGAGCGTCAGCAGTCTCTGCATCCATGGGAATGGGATTGAGTCTTGGTGGGATAGGATCACTTTCTTGCAGGATTTCAATCAATCCATTTGTGTAGAGTCCCGGATTTTGTTCTTCCACAATAAGCGCTGTATCAACACCTGTTCCGTAATATACTCCCCCCATGAGTAGACTGAATCCCATGAAAAACATCAGAGGTAGAAGAATCACTAGCATGAGTTTACGAGGGTTTCGTTGCCAAACACGTAGCTCCTTGAGGAAGCAGGCTTTGACAACTCTAATTGATTGGTTCATGAACGCTCTACCTCCTTCTTCATGAGATGTACAGCTACTGCAGACATCACAAGCCAAGTGCAAAACAGGAATAGGGAGCTTGTGACCAGTCCAAGGGTTGTGTCTAAGAAAAAGACTCGAGCCCAGAGACTCAAGGAGTGAGTGATCGGTATAATTCCAACGACGGCTCTGATAGCTGCAGGCGATAGAGAGATAGGAGCCATGCCACCACCTGCAATGAAACCAATGATTGAGAGAAGCACGCCTGCAAGAAGAGACTGTTCCCTTTTTCGGATTTTCAAACCAATTATTTCACCAATTGGGACTAAAGCGAGAATAGACAGAATCATTATTCCAAGCAAGATGATGAGGTTTCCAATTGGGAAGACATTCATACCTAGGCTGATGAATGGTATTAGAATCAATGATGAAGATAATGATCTCGGGATAGCAGCTATAGTTCTACCAAGAACCAGAGCTGCGCGGGGTGTAGGTGAGTTCAACGTGTCATGAATTGCACCAGTTTCAAACTCGGTGGCTGTCTGCATAGCTTGACTTGCCAGAGCACAGGTTATGAGGGAAAGAAGTATTGTCACTGCAGCCATATATGACAGATTGGAGGGTGTTGTGGTATTGCTGTAGGACTCCTCGATAGATATTGGCGCAGACGACTGATTAAACTCAGGATAGACGGCACCTTGGTTGAAGAGTAGCACTGCAGCTTCAAGTCTATGAACGTAGTTCTTGACGATGTCGTCATTGGCATTGTTGATGTACATCACTACTGTCGCGTTTTGCTCGGATGTGATATTATCACCAAAACCGGTAGGTATCACGATATAGGCGATAAGCGAACCGCCTTGGTAGAGCTCATTTGCTGTTGCAATGTCATATCTTTCAACATTGAACCATGTGTGATTGGTAGTAGAAACCATATTCTCAATGATATTAGCCATATCATTCGCCTCAGGAGAGGTGTCGATTACTACAAGACCACAGGCAAAAGACTCCCCACCTCCGACACTGTTCCACATGATTGTGTATACTAAGAGAAAGACAAGGGGGATTATTAGGCTAGGCCCAAGAAATCGTGGGTCACGTTTAGCCTGCTTCAGATCTTTCTTTACAATAGCAACAATCTCTCGTAGCATGTCAATCCCTCAGCATAGAGCCAGTAATGGCTAGAAACACATCTCCCAGAGAAGGTTCTCTCATGGATGTTTGCTTAACAATAAGACCACTCTCAGTCAATCTGTTGATTACAAGAGGGAGATCCTTGTGACCTGCAGAGCTACGTATCCAGGCTGTTCGTGGACCACCATTCAATGGATCAGAGACCTTCTCCACCTCAAGCTGAATCCTCTGTTCTAACCATTCAGAACCATACTCAGATTCCATTCCATCAATCTGCACCTCAATCAGATAGTTACCCACATACTTTCTCTTCAGTTCATTAGGAGTGCCCATAGCAACAAGGCGACCATTATCAATAACAATTACACGATCAGCCAGCGCTTCAGCCTCATCCATATAATTTGTACAAAAAAGCACAGTTCGACCTGCATTCTGCATTTTTCGAACCTGATTCCAGATTAGGTTGCGGCTTTGTACATCTACTCCGAGCGACATCTCATCAAGGATTAGGAGCTCTGAATCATGTAGAATCGATCGTACCAGAGCAAGACGCCGCTTCATCCCTCCTGAATAAGTTCTCACTAAATCATCCTTTCGAGCTGTTAGTCCTGCCAAGTCAAGCATCTTGGCGACTCGTTCTTTTACCTCGTTTTTTGGCACACCATAGAGTTCCGCATGATATTCGAGAACTTCTTTTGCTGTTAGATCTTCATAAAGAGCAGTTTCTTGAGGCATAAAACCAATAATCTTTCTGACTGCATCGAGATGCTGAGCGACTTCCATTCCTGATACCTTAACACTTCCTGAAGTTGGCTTTAGAATTCCTGTTAACATTTTTACGGCAGTGGACTTTCCTGCACCGTTGGGGCCAAGAATGCCAACTATCTCTCCCTTACTAATTGAAAATGAGAGACCGTCGAGAGCCTTGGTTCCACCACTGTATGTATGCTCAAGATCTGTTACTTCAACGATTGAGGCCAGAGTAATCACCTGTATAAGTGAGAGGACTCAATCCATATTATGCTAGTGTCACGATAGGAGTGACAACGAATGTTTCATTATGTTCTCTGCCTTGTTGATGGATATCATGACCTTGGAATTTCTTGCGAGTAGGGAAGTACGAGAGGTTCTATCAGAACTAATCTGGGGAGACCGCTTTGAGAAAGATTTAGTGTGTAAATTCAGTAATAAAGACATATTCAACGATATTCGAGATAGATTGCTCGAAGATGGTCTTGTCTTCCGGTTCGTAGGAGAAAACGAAAGTCACTACATATCTTTGACAGATAAGGGGATTGCTGTTGTAAATAGACTGATTGAAATTGAGAGGATCATGGAAGGCGAAAACATCGATACCGAGTAGACGGGCACTTGTCACTCCAAAAGTGACAATGATTTTAAAATCATCATCTTCTATAGAATATCTGTGGTCATTTTGGCGCAGAGTACAATTGTTGATGATTTGACCAGTATTGGTCTCACAAAGAACGAGGCCAAGGCATATCATACTTTAGTCAAGCTTGGCAGATCAACTGCACGAATCATTGCAGAAGACTCTGGGATTCCCAGAAGCAAGGTGTATGAGACTCTGGAACTTCTGGAAAAGAGAGGTATAATCAAAAAGACTCCGGGGACTGATCCTACTGAATTTGACCCAGCTCCTGTGGATGCAGCGCTAGACCACCTTGAGGAGAAGGTCACTAGCTCAGCGACTAGTGCTCGAAAGGTCTTGAAAGGACTTCAAGCACTAAGAGGAACCGAAGCCAAGGAATTTGCGTGGGCAGTACAAGGTATGGAGCAAGTCATTATGGGCATGAGAGCTGCAATCGAAAATGCTCAAGATTATGTGTATATTGCATCTGCTTCTCCTGTTCTCTTAAGCCACCTTAGGGGTGCATTCAGTTCTGCGAAAAATCGTGGGGTGAAAATTGAACTTATCACAACAACACCCGGGTCCATAGAAGTTACAGGGCTAGATCGGTATCTCACAGTACGCATAGCTATGCCTAGTAAGGAACTGCTAATGGAGAGTTTCAAGGAGCTTTTTCAGACACCCATGCTATCTCAAGATGACTGGGAACCAACACGTATTCTTATTCTGAATATTGATGGGCGCGAGAGCATTGGTGTGTTTATGCCAGGAGATGATACTACGCAGCCATGGTCTCTACATATCCGAAGCCAACTTGTAGTCTTCATCCAATGGCACGTTGTCAAGACTGTCATTTCGACTGTGGAAACAATCATCCAAAATAAGATGTTGTAGGCTTACATATCCTACGACCTTTGATATCCCATTCGATTCATATTTTAACCGATAATATTGATAGATAGTAGGAGCAATGAATCGATGAAAGGCCCTCATCTAGCCTCTCTCAAATGTCCAGAGTGTGGAAAGAGGCTTAAATTCAATAGAGAAATTTTACCAACTGAGAGCATTGAAACTGGTCAAATCGTTTGCGAACGAGGGCATAGCTGGTCCATTATTGATGGCATTCCGTCTCTGGTCTATCCTACGATAAATGAGAAAGATGCCAAGTGGATCAAAGAGTACGATGATATGGCAGAAGCGTATGATGAGTTGGTCAAGCAATATGATGATTGGCTTGAAATCGACATGATGAAGGAGCGAGAACGATTCACGACTTTTTTGCCTATCGAAGGCCCTTCGAGAATTATCGATGTGAGTATAGGTACAGCCGCAAATTTCGTAGCTCTACATAGCAATTTCAAGAACCAAATGGGCAGGTTCAACCTTCATGGGATGGATCTATCAACCGGAATGTTGAAGGTAGCTAAAAGGAAAATTGTAGACTTGGGAATTGATGTTAGCCTAACTCACGGTAATGTATTCAACATCCCGTATCAGAGCAGTTTCTTTGATATCGTTCTCCACACAGGCGGCGTCAATACTTTCTCTGATATCCATGGAGCCCTAAGTGAGATGCTCAGGATAGTTCGAGCAGGGGGAGAAGTAATTGTAATAGATGAAGGACTATCTCCACGCATGAGAGACTCGGATAAGGGAAAAGAGATCATAAAGGCAAACTCATTATTCGCAGCGCGTCCGCCCCTAGAATTTCTCCCTGAAAAGGCTCGTAACGTAGAGGTCAGTTACGTGATGAATGATACATTTTACCAAATGGTATTCTCAAAGTGAGCAATGAAAAAACGAGTTGGAGAATCTGAAATAAATTTTAGAAAAAGTGTGCGAAGCACTCATGTGGCATCCCACAAGAGTACTTCATCAATAGTTACAGTTGTTTGTTTGGAAGCTTCCACTGAGAGTTTCTCATGACCACGGTCAGACTGAATGTCACTGTATTCTAGTTTCATTCTCATCTACCTGTACATGTATGAGTGGGTGATTGCGTCTGTGGAGATCGGCTTCCTGGGCTCATATCTTCTCTTGACTGATTTCGCAAGTGCCATATTTTCTACCTCCTGTAGATGTAAGCATATCCAATGGCATCAAGTGTGTAGACTCGAGCCATCTTCTCGTTCTGTGTTCCATAGTAAGTTTGTGTGTTCATTCCGCGATTCATTGTATTTCACACCCATATGAATGGTACAATTGCATATAAGGTTTGTGGCACAAACCATTGTTTACCAAACCATTGTATTTCCAAACAATTATATTACGCATTAAACACAATCGTTTGTCGAACAAATGGTTTTATTCATAAGCATTTACCAATAGTTTTAAATGCTCAATATTGCTAAATAAAATCAAGCCAGGGCATGTTTTGACCCGAGAGGGACCTGTTGGCGCAAAGGCGTCATTTCATGTGAAATGACTTGGATAACAAAATACATTGGTGAACAAACAGATGGGCGATGAGATCACAGACAGCCTGAAGGGAATTGTGCTAACCGATGATGGAAAAAAGCCACAACGAGAAATCGTATTCATTACTGATGATGAGCGAGCAACTATTTTAGACGAACCCGTGAGATATCATATTTTGCAGGTTTTGAGAGAGGGTATAGATGATACGCTGACCACTGAGAGTGTGGATGAAAATGGGGACAAAATCATACGGGTGAGAGATGTTAAACGTAATGCTCTTAGCGTTATTGAGATAGTGAAACTATCCACAGAGTGTTGTGGTCCTGATATCGAGATTTCAAAGAACCAGGTTTACCACCATCTCCCCACACTGGAAAAGGGCGGATATGTCATCAAATATGGAACAGTGACCACGGGAAAGCGAACCACGGATTATTGGCGACGCACAGCAATGGGATTTGTATTGACCAAAGGCGAATGGACAGGCGGTGGCGTGACAATCTCAAAGAAGATGGGACCATTAGTTGAAACGATGCTTCAGTCCTTTGATTTAAAGATTCCAGAGGAGAAACATAAGGAATTGCTTGAACTTATGACGAAGCAAGTTGTTATGCAATCAGCTTGGAGAACAAGGATTGCTGAGCTTGTAAAGGGTGATGTTGCTGATAAGAAAGTTCTGGAAATATATGGCACTCTGTTAGATTATTACGCAGCAGGATCCAAGGAATATATCGAAGTCATAATGAAGATACGTGAGATTCTATTTCCAAACGAACCAATCAAATAAGAAAACCTCCATCAACCAATAGCTCCACGTTGACCTTCAAGTAGAACTTAATTCAAGAAATCAGTATTTTTTCCAGACTCAAGTTCAAGGGTATTGACAACAATAGACACAAAGAACATCTCAGGTTATCTAATGTCACGGCTTAGATGGACAGCAGCTTTTGTGAGATCAATGAGGGCTAATTCAGGAACCGATGTGGGATCTGCCCATGCAATAGCCCAGCCTTTTTCATTAATCCTAACAATCAACAGATGACCCTTATTGGCAGCACTACCAATATAGGTATCAGGACTGGAGGTGACTTTCTTGTACTTCACTCCAAAGGCTGAAACATTACTTGTGGCTTCCTTGGGAGCTGCCACTATTTGCTTAATATCTTCTAGGAGATTCCAGTTCTCAGTCTGCCAGATGATTTCTTCTCCTTTTGCTATGGCAAAAGCCTGTATCTTTGGATTATTCTCGTAGAGTTGATACCACTGTCGACTGATAGCAGATTCCAAGTAAAGCCCTCCTCAGCGAAGATGATCGATTATCCCTTTGGAGAATTACACAGAGTTATTCGCATTATAATGTACTCAGATTCTTCCCTTCAGGGTCTTAGCTGCTCGATCGACATCGACATAGACACCATCAGGCTGAGCGTCTGGCGCACTCCAAGCAACGACCCATTTCTGATCTTCAATCTTTGCCAGGATTAGAATTCCATTCCCCTGAACATTGCGAGCAACTAGGCTCTCAGGAGTAGACCTCATTGTGGAGTAGCGAATGTTATTCTGTGTGACTGCAGGACTGCGCGATTTTACTGCGGAGATAAGACCACTGGCATCAGCGGTTAAATCCCAGTTATTGCTCTGCCATAGGACTTGCCCTGTTTCAGTAATTACACCAAAGGCTTGTACCATATTCCCTGAACTATTATATGCCATTGTATATGCATCCATTACAGGATCGCTCATTATGAATTCACCCCGTTGAACATACGGTCTTATGATGTTCCCCGAAACTTTCGCAAATAAACAAATCCTTGATAGCTCCCTTGGACAATCTGATAACACTATTATGGAAACAAGTGATATGGCTATAGCCATGAGCACAAAATCTGTTTGGGAGAGCGAGAGAGGGGTTTTCATAAGAGTAATTGTGAAACCAAACTCAAAATCGAAGGAGTTCATATCAGAGAGAACTCCCGAGTTTATACACTTGAATCTAACAGGACCCGCTCGTGAAGGGAAGGCGAACACCGAACTCATCAAGAAGATGGCCAGAGAACTTGACATCACAACCAGTGCAATTACATTGGTATCAGGTCATAAGAACCGAGAGAAGATTCTGCTTGTAAGGGGTATCACCAAGGAGATTATCCTTGAGAAACTCTCAGTCATGATATAGAACTATAAATAGAGGACTTTGTATTAACGGTAGAAGCCCTTGAACGTCTGATTTGAAATTGATCATGCGTTCCGACCCGGAGAAACTCTTGATGATGAAGATGACATACTCGTTTCGCAGACGATTGCGTAGAATCGTCCCCGACTCAACGAGGGCTTTACTGGCAGGTCTCTTCATCGCAGGAATTTTCTACCTCTTATTCGATATATTGGGAGGGGGTGGTTGGGCTAATCCAAATGTAATAATTGCACTCATCATAGAATGTGCGTTACTTTACCTTTCAATCTTCAAACAACCCCCCACCAAGACAGAACTCGTAGTACTGTCACTCATCGCTCTGGTCTATTTGTTAACTAGCTGGTTTATGTCTGTGTATGTACCATTCCATCACACAGTCATAATGGCAACCGCGGGATTGCTCATATATGGTGCAGTTCTTGCTGAACCTAAATATCCCTTGACAAAGCGTGCTATTGGAACAGGAATACTTGTCGGAGTAATTATGACTTTTCTTGGCATCTGGCTAGCCCTGAAGCTCGGTGTTGTATTCCTCGTTGGAGCCGAAATGTTGGGTGCTATCTTGCTAAGCATTGGAGGGAGGTATACACCACAAGAAAACACCATAGTTGTAGCAATAGCCAATTCATCAGCTATGGTCTCAATTGGAGTTCTGATAACTTTCCCAGCAATCGCGATCTTTGATCCTGGAAATCCGCTGTTCAATATAACACATGTTGATTATAAT
This sequence comes from Candidatus Thorarchaeota archaeon, assembly GCA_029858305.1. Lineage (GTDB taxonomy): Archaea > Asgardarchaeota > Thorarchaeia > Thorarchaeales > Thorarchaeaceae > SMTZ1-45. Next base: position 18,601 of record JAOUFI010000024.1, on the reverse strand, counting down.
TCCACAATCACCCTGAGCTTCATCGTTCTTGTCACAGGACTAAGTGCAATCTTTGGCATTATTCTGTTAGCTCCTTTTAGAGATCGTTTCAAGGATGAGCCTTGGCCGCAAGTTCAACCTCAAGCCTATACAATAAATTCCATTGGTGGTGATGCTGAAGCGAAAAAGACTGTTGGAATTGGAATTACAACGTCCGCAGCGTGGGTAGGCACAGTCAAGGCTACACAAAGCATAACTGGGGCGGATCTGAGCGCATTTCCTCATGCATTGGGAGATGTAATTCCAGCAGCTTCAGCCGTACCAGGATGGATTGGTATTAGTAATTCCCCAATGATGGCAGGAATTGGTTTCTTTGTAGGCTGGAAGAGAACAATAATCATCGGCATAGGAAGTCTAGCTTCATTTCTAATTTGGTTACTCTTGGAGGGAGCTAATCCTTCAATCATGTATGAGGAACATATCAAGAGGGCTGAGATTATCTACATAGCCCTCGGAGTCTTTGTGACAGTAATAGCTGGCGACTTCTTAGGCGGCCGAAAGAAGAAGTGTGACGAGGAAATCCCCTCAAAAGACTTCGAAGAAAAAGCAGTTCCCGCGGCTGAAAAGAGTGACAAGGAACTAATAGCAGAAACTCCCCCTAAGAGCGACTCCCTCCCACGCATAAAGAGAGTCAAAGAGGAATTGCTTTCAATTGAGATGTTCAAAGAAGAGGTTCGTGAGATTGTTGCAGACCCGCGAGCATATCTAAAATCAAGAAAGGGTCAACTCCCTCCATGGATTGCGTTCGTATCATTGGGTCTCTTCATAGTCGTAGGCATTATCGTGTTCTGGATCATCGAACCTTTTCCAGGAATTCAGATTCATTGGCTTCTCTTTCTAATTGGAACACCAATTGCATTAATTTCAGTTTATTTCACGGCCCGAGCGATTTGCGAAACTGGTATGCTAGCAGGATACATCACAGATATTGTGGCAATTCCAGCGATTCTTTTGTTCAAAGTTTCATTCGCGGTTATTACAACGTTCATATCAATGCTCGGAGCACTTCAAGATGCTGCAATTGCATTACTCGTTCATCTCAAACTTGGAGAGCTAACTAAAGTTAGAGGAAGAGACATCTTGAAGGCTGTCTTTATAGGAGCAATGCTTGGTACCACAATAGGCTCGTTTATTACCTTTACATTATTTGATACATACAATGGTTTTGGAGGGACAGATCTTCCAAGCCCTGCAGCACAGCTTTTTGGATTTCTTGTAGTCAGTCTCCAAGGAATTGGTAACTTTCAACTCCCGGGAATGAACCAGTTCGAAAATGTTCACCCTGTTCTTGTATTCGCCTATTTGATTTCCTTTGCAATTGGAGGATTTCTCGTCGGACGTGAACTCAACAGACGTGGTCTTAGTCCGATGAGCCTTGTTGTTGGCGTACTAATCCCACCAGCAACAGCTGTGGCTATTCTTATTGGTGGGTACATCAATTACCTAGTCAAGAAAAAACAAATCCCACAAGAGCCGATCTCAAAGGCAGATCCAATACAACAGCAGATTGAGCTTCAAGATGCAAATTATAACAGAATAAGCAGAATCCTCAGTGGTATTGTAGCTGGAGAAGCTGTTGTCACAGTTGTCTGGGTTCTTGGAACTGCAATAACAACCATTCTTTCAACATTGTAGACATTTCTCATAAAGGTTCTACCGTCGATAAGTTTCTTCTAGAGCTTTATCCCACTCATCAACCTCAGTTTCAAGTCCTTTACGTCTCTTCCGTGCTTTTGCTCGTGCTTTACGAGCTTTTGCAGCTTCCTTTCGGCGTCGCGCAAACTCTCTCTTTCTTTGCCTTTCCGCCTCTTTTTCTTCTTTAGTCAGTTTCTCGGTTTCGACGATTTCTCTTCTTGAGAACCAGGTGATGACCATTGATGCAAATGGAAAAGCAAGAAGTATAGGAACAAGAAGGAGAAGAATTATCTCCGGCTGGAGAAGCTCAATACTGTATCTAATTCCTGGTGGCAAGGACAGCAGGAGAATGAGTACATTTGGATTAAGGAAAATGAAGGCAATTGCGATAACACTCAAGAATCTGATTGCCGACCCCGTGATTGTAGAACCTATCACATATACAGATGATGGCGAAGCAGCTTTTGCTGTAAGCTCGTCCTTCGCTTTTGAGTCAGTCTGTAAAAGTTCATCGACAAATATCTGGAGGCGACGAACATCTGAAATTGCATCAAGATTCTCTAGTGCGTCTTGTGTTCCGACAATCTTCCGTTCGATTGCTTCTCTAAGGAATGAGAAAGCAGTTGCTCCCGAGGTGCGACTCATCCCTGTTGTGCTCACCTTCTCACCTCGCTCAATAGCATCCTGTTTTCTGGTCGCTTGTCTGAGTGCCAAAAGCTGTTTCTTGAGGGTTTCTTCTCTATCTTCAATAGGTTTTCCTACCGAGTAGCTATAAATCATCTGATAGCTTACCTCAAGATAGGCAAAAGAAATCAAAGCTAGAATTTGAACATTGTTTGACAGAAAGACGAGAAAATCAGAAGGAAACGGGTCAAGATTAGGTACAACAAGTAGTTTGTAAGCTGCAAGAATCAAGATTGATTGAATTGAGAGGAAAGCACCTCCAACAAACTTGTGGTCCATTCGAACCAGTGATTGCAAAAATAGCGCAATACCAATTCCAGCAAATAGAAAATACAGGAAAAGGAACGTATTGTCCCAGAGAGCTGTGAGTACACTTGCAAGATTTGATTGGAAGGAGGACCAAACATCAGCAAGATTAGTCATGGGATCTGATACTCCATAGGGTTGCATATACCATGACCGAAGAACAAGAGTATTGTAGAGACCCACGATTACATCATTGGGAACACTACCTGAGAATGCAGCTGCAAGCCCATTAATCATTGTACTAGTCATAAAGAAGAGAAGTAAGGACAGAAGACGGAATACTGTTACTACAAAATCATAAGGTGCAGCCCAGTGCCAGATGTCATTAGAATCTAACAGACTATATACGAAATAGGCCATCCCTGCAAAGGTCGCCATGGAGGCAATCCTGAGAATCCACGTAACAACTCTCAAAACATTGCCACCCCCTTTTGCTTTGCCTGCTCATAAGTCTTGATGATAGTTGGTAGGAAGTCTTCAGGACCAACATTGACAACTGGAATCGAAAATCGTGCAAGTGCTTGTGCAATCTTATTTCTTCGTTCCCATAATTCTTCAGAGACAGCTTCAGAGAGTACTTTCTCCACAGGCCCAAACTGCCCAACTGGCGCTTCAAACCAAGGTCCAAATGGGCTAATGACCATCGCCTTGTGTCCATTCGCCACTAATGCTTTCATTGCATTCAGTAAAGGTGCAGGACTCTCTTCAAGATCTGTCAACCATATGAAAAACGAGCGTTTCTTTGTCTGCTGTACAACATAGGATATTGCAGTTTCATAATCGCTCCAACCTCTGGGCTCGGCCCCGGCTAATGCCTCTAATACATCATACATGTGATTTGGACGAGTCCCCGGAGGGACGTAGCTGTGTACAATATCACTGAATACACAAGTGCCAATGAGATCCTTTCGCTCAAGCCCTATATGTGTCAAAAGTACTGCAGCTCTGATGGCATACTCAAGTTTCGTATTCTCCGGGTACCCATTCCCCATGCTCCCGCTAGTGTCCACCATACAGATGACTTGGATATTCTTTTCCATTTCGAACTGTTTGATAACCATGTCACCACGTTTTGCACTAGTTTTCCAATCAATTAGTCTAAATTCGTCGCCAGGCACATATTCCCTAAACCCAACAAAGTCTGATCCCATACCGACTGTCTTTGTTCTATGTGCTCCAAACATGAGTCCAAGCTGACGCTGTTTCCCAAGAGCTTCCATTCGGCGTACGTCTTTCCAGGTTGGATAGACAAGAACCTCTGTGTGTGCCTTAAGGGTTCGTTTGTAGTAGTGAAATCCAAGTCTGTCCCGCATGATTACTTCTGTAGGACCTATGAAGTAACGACCACGCATTCGTGCTTGCAGAATATATGAGAATATGATACTACTGCCTGGTTCAATACGCGATGCGATGAAGTTCTCTCCTATTGCGAGAATCCAGGTCTCAGGATATTGATCATGTACTTCTATAAAATCGAAATGTCGCCGTGATATATTACGAATAGTGACGCGGATACGTAGAAAATCGCCCGAGAACACCTTTACTTTATCAATCTGGCGATCTACTTCGATGCCGGCAATATTAGCTGTGAGAGCAAAGAGAGGCAAGGTTACAACTAACCCGATGAGGAGATAGACACCCAAGAGGATGAAGTAGAAATTGACAAAGGAAAATCCACTTGTTAGAAGGAGAACCCCTGCAAATGTTACAACAAAGCCCCTCTGGGTAATCACAGCTAATCTTCTCCGTTTTTATCGAGGACAGTCTACCTCTCCGAGTATCTTTGTCACAACACGTTCTACGGATAGTCCTTCAAGCTCAGCCTCTGGTTTGAGAACTAGCCGGTGATTCAAAGTCTGAACTGAGAGTTTTCTTATGTCTTCAGGGATTACATAGTCACGACCAAGCATAGCGGCTCGTGCCTTAGAGGCATTCATCAGGACAAGTGACGCTCTGGGCGATCCTCCTAGCAGAATCTGTGGATCATTCCGGGTTCTTACAACAATGTCTCTGATGTAGCTAATCACATCTTCTTCGAGGAAGACTGTTTGGCAAGTGTTCTGCATGCGCACCATTGTTGAAGGATCAGCGAGAACTCGAAGTTCTGTTGCTTCTCCAAGATGCTTTCGTCGGATTACTTCAGCTTCCTCATCATCTGTTGGATAGTCGAGAATCAAACGAAACATAAACCTGTCAAGTTGCGCCTCAGGCAATGGGTATGTACCTTCTTGTTCTACAGGATTTTGAGTGGCTGTAATCAAGAAAGGCCTTGGTAATTTTCGTGTCACACCTTCTATTGAAACCTGCCGCTCCTCCATTACCTCAAGCAATGCGCTCTGCGACTTTGGCGGGCACCGATTAATCTCATCAGCTAGCACCAAGTTTGAAAACACAGGGCCCTTGCGGAACCAGAACTCTCCAGTTCGTTGGTTGAACACGTTGCTGCCAAGTAGATCTGCAGGCAGCGTGTCAACGGTTAATTGTATTCTCTTAAAGGCACAACCCAGAATAGAAGCAAAAGTCCTAGCCATGTAGGTCTTTGCCAGCCCTGGAACCCCTTCAAGTATTACATGTCCATTTGCCAGCATAGCGATGAGAACATTCGAAAGAATCTCATCTTTGCCGACTATGATTCGATTACACTCATGTATAATCTCCGAGGTGATATTGCGAACCTCGTCGATACTCATCGTCGCGGTTGTTTCAACCACCGGGATCTCATTCGGTTCATCTGTTGTCAATTTCTTTACCTCATATTCATCTGGTGTCTATCAGTAATGATTGTATATTACGCATAAAGAAGAAGAACTCCATCATCTCGCTCTCCTTTATCTTCATATTTGGATTAGCCGCTATCTCTTCAATCCGTGTTAAAGTGGCAAGGAACTCCCCTTCCCTTAATTTGGGATCTTTATAGCGCATCAGTTCCCAAAGATCTTTTGAGTTGTATTCAATCATTTGTTGTTGTTTTTTCAGTCCCCGTTTTAGCTTGCGATATAGCATTTTTACAACCCTTGCATAATTACCCTCAGTTCTATAGTAGGTCATGCGTTCGCTGAAGTATGTCTGTCCTCTTCTTAGAAAGACATCTGAAACACTCTTCACTTCGGGTTTTTTCAGCTCAGGTAGATACTTCTTGATACCAATAGCTGTCAGGAGGGGGTACAGTGCAGAAAGGATTGGTAATGATGATAACCAGAGTGCGCGTCCAAGGTAGAGACCAAAGAAGAATTCTGCACTGTTCCAAGGAACAGCAAGAAGTTCCTCACAGAACAAAACAGGCTGTGAAGTATCAGAGTGCGATAACCACTCGATAATATTCATAGCAAATCTCTGGTTATCTAGAAATCTACCAAACATGTCATTGTTGAAAAGACTTGGATCGCTTACTGCAACTAACCGGCCACCATGTGGATTAGCCTCAGTAGAGAGATCTATTGCGCCAGCGACAGGGAGACTACCGTTCCACTCGTAGGGATCAGGGTCTGGACTCGGATCAGTGATATTGGTTTCGCACCAAGATCGTGGTGTGCTCCAAGCAATTCCAGCCAATCCGAGTAGAGAATAGGGATTGATTGCGGAAGCCCAATTGAGATGTAGCTCATTCACTCCTAATGTTAGAGCTCCCTGATCTGCACCAACAATACTGTGGAAGTCTCGGATTATTGGAAGTCTTGGCTCTTTTGCAGGGTCATAGGAGTCAAGGTCAAGAAGAACTCCTCCAGTAAAGGAGAGAAAACCGGATACATTAACCGGAAGACTCCCAGGAAGAATTTGCCCCATCAAGTAGTTCAGGATTGCCAGTGAGCTGTTCGCAGAACCAAAGTCATCTGCTATCAGGACACCACCGCCTGCAAGTAAGTGACTATAGATGACCAGAGTCACGTCAAGAGTAAAGTCTCTGACGGGGCCCATGATAACAAGTACAGCAGACCCATTTTCCCTTGTAACTACACTCATTGAGGCCTGAATTGCATATACAGATCTTCCTGTGTCGTTAATAACGCCTCTGTACTGGCTGAGACCATTCCAATCCTCATTGTATATAGAAAAATCATGGGAATAGACAGGTTGTAAACCTATGAGGGTGTACCCTGCCAGTATTGTCACTGGAACCCATGTAAATAGGAAAAGGCAAACTTGAAGAATCTCTTTCCAGCCCATCGGCATTTCTCCTTGCTATTTACTCCATAGGTGCACTAGAGTCGATTCTTGGATAGAGGTCTGTGAAGACTCGAAGTGCTGCCTCATATCGCTCACGTGTCATCTCGTGATGCGAGAAACGTGCTTCTTCATAGGTTTGGACAAACTGTTCAACAGTCGAAGCATCTAGAGGAATTGCGTGGAGTACACGATCCAAGTAATCACGAGCGGTCTCTGAATGAGTTCGCTCAGAGCCCATCTTTGTGCCACACATCTGCTCAAACGTACGATACGCCAAGGTAATGGACGCACCATATTTTCCAGCATCTGCAAGCTTTTTGATATTTCGTAGCTTCGTTGGGATATCAACGCCTCTTGATATGACTGTTGAACGGAACATACCTTTCACAATGTACAGATATGCTATGACAGCAATGACTGCACCTATTAGTAAAATTCCTGCGATGATTAAGTCATTTCCCTGCAAAATATTACCACCTTGAGTTTGAATTCTAATTGTAAATTGGACTGACACTATATCAGGCGCATCTACTGATGTTAGTGTTAGTATGATGTAAAGTATAGTACCATCTGCTAATGCAGACGATCTATATGAGATTCTACCATCCAATCCTGTATTCCGATTGATTATTTGACTTCCGTTTAAATTGAGGTCGACGGATCTGTTCTCTATAGCGTATCCCTCAGGATCGAGAAGTTCAAATTCGATGACAAAGGGCTGACCAGGATCAATTCGTGAAGCAGAACGGAGATTGAAAGATACATTGGTGAAAAGATGGATGGAATCTGCGGCATTACTACTGTGACCGTTTGTGAATGACCCGCCGTCGTATTCAGCGCGGACTACGAATATTCCACTACCATCTGTCCAGGATGTGGGTATGACTATGGGGAATGTCTGACCATCCCCATTGATTAGAGACGGAGCTGCAATCTCTGTAGTGCCAAGGAAGAGGTGTATTAAGACATTATTGATTGAAACGCCATCATCATCTTGAAGCTGAATTGTGATTTCCAAGTTTTCTCCAGGCATGAATGCTCCACCAGTAACCATGACATCTACGACCGAGTTTCTGAAAATAGAAACTGTCCATGAAGAGGGTGAGGACACAACATCGTGATATGGCCCAATCGAATCAATGGTTAGGGTGTATATTCCGGTGGGGTGGTCGTAAGGAATAGGAATGTTAATTGAAAAAGTGCCACCTGCCCCCGTAGTACCAGAACCAGTTGGTATACCATTGGCAAGTACCTCAATGGTCACACCATCTGCTGGATCATCGCCATCATTAATCACATAGCCTGTGACAGTGATGGTATCTCCTCTTGTGAACTCATCATCTATCGGTTGAGCATCAAGATAGAGATTGACGTACTCTCGAACAGTTATGTCAGCGAAGTTCTGAGTGATGTCCACAAAAGCAGCAGTCGGAGCGTTGAACTGAGCACTCCCCGATTTGATTCCAAGTGAGTCTGAGTAAAGCACTGAATGAATGTAGCTATACGTTCCGGCAGAGATTGTTGCTGTATTGAGTAAATCACCGTCCCACCATATCTCAATTTCATATCCATCCAGAGGCGTGCTGTTTGAAAACTGCGCAGTTCCATAAAACGTGATTTGCTCTCCTAGATGTACGACTGCTACATCCACTGAGGCAGTAATAATGACTGTGTATCTTGCCACAATGACTGTCTGTGGAGTAGACATGCCGGAAGTAGCATAACCAGCTGGGTAGATGTATGCCCAGACTTGACGAATGCCGATTGAAGTATCAGCAGGAACTTGAAAACTTGTCGTGAATGCTCCAAAGCCGTCTGTTGTTACATTCTTCATGAAGGGCCAAGTGCCAAGAGGGGCAAGAGGGTCGCCCCAGAAGAGTGATACTACAGAGTTGGAGTAGAAACTACCGTTATCCCAAGTCACTGTGCCAGAGATAAGGAGGTTGTTGAGAATGTACACCTCTGTTGGGAAGGCTGGAGTCACAGTGAAAGAAACCCATATGTATCCAGGTGCAAAGATATCAAACTGCGGGACAGCCGCTTGAGAATCAGCAATCCAAGGATAGAGTGATTGAAACCTAACAACGAGGTTATAGGGTCCAGGGATTTTATCTTGAGGTATTGTCCAGTATAGGGTGAACGAACCATCGGATAGAGTCACTGCACTATCAAGAAGGTCGCCAGATAGGAGCAACTCAACTGTTACTCCTGCATAGGGCATGGATAGGGAAACATACCGTAAGTTGCCGGTCACCATCACTGTTTCTGTCAGTCGATATGATGGCAGGTCAGTATCGACATTATAGACCTCTGTTGACCATTGACTTAGTGTGACTAGTACATGTATGGATTCTATCTCGGCCCGATAGACAGTACCTGCATAAAACCCATAGACTTCGATGTTGCTTCGAACTGTGTCATAGTCCATACCCGAGTAATAGAGGTCAGCCTGTCCAGTTCCATCAGTGGTGACATTACCGAGGAAGAAGAGCGTTCCATTATTCCAATAGATGCTCACTACAGCATTTGCCAATGGTGTCCCATTATGCTGAAAATAGAGGTACGCATGTATTGTGATGGTTTCATTTTGCATGACAGGATTTGGCAATGCAGTGATATCAAGAGCGATAGTGTACTTTACAGTGTCGACATTGAAATATGCAGTAATGTCATTGTTTAGTGGATCTGTAGCTATATAGAGGAGGCGAAACTGGTAGGTATATTCTACAGGCGTAGGAAAGGACAGTGTAGCATTAAAGCCACCAGTCGAATTGGTCGGAAGGTAGCCTAGGAACTGCCAGCCCCCATTCCAATAGGATAATTCAATGAGCTCACCTATCAGGGGTGGGTAGCCGCCTGCATAGGATAAGACACCATCAAAGTAGAGATTCTCATCAAGATAAATTTGGAGAGGAGCTGTAACAGTTATTTCAAGATCGTACTTCACAACCTGTATACTTGGTACTAAGGTATCAAAAGCATCAGCATAGAGTGGCGTCCATGATGTCCAATTGACGTATACATTGATTATTCCCACTGACATGCTAATCGAGAAATTATATTGGAACTGATAGTCACCATTGATGTCTGTGAACTTTTCAAACACCCACGTTCCGGACGCGTTGACCCAATGGATGTATACCTTTTCAAATGAGATAGGGGTACCGTTAGAGAATTGAAGAGTACCATAGAGCAGTGCCGTTTCATTTAGGTGATAGGTATTGAAGTCTTCATTCACAGTGATCAGTGTGGTTGTGGTTTCAATCGAGAGCGGTTCGTGCAGAGATTCGCCATCTGCTATGTTTGGGAATAGTGAAGTGTAATTCGCCCAGACTGACACGATCTCAATGCTATGCCCTATTGGGATTTGGTAGTAGAAGACATAACCTCCTGAAGAGTTTGTCAATATTGTACCAAGTAGATAATCACCTGTTGAATTACCCCACCAGATATCGATCTGTACGAAAGCAAGCGGAGAGCTTGCGTTCTCAGGTAATGTTACCACTCCCTGAATTCGGACAGTTTGAAGCAGACGTACGGGGTCAGGACTAGCTAGAATGGATATAGAAACATCATACCGTTTTATGTTGGAGAAGAGATGGGGAAGCAGCTCTGAGTCTGCAAGAGCCAGCTCTGTGGAATTGAAGAAAGCCCAGTACTCCACAGGACCTTCATATCCTGCTGGGATTGTATAGTTCACCTCAAAATAGCCATCTGCGGCAGTGAGAACTGGACCCAAATTGATAGGAACTCCAGTAGACCACCAGATGTCAATTAGCTGTCCCCCAATGCCAGAGGCATTGACAACGTGAGTCAGATAGCCCCATATGGTCACCTCTTGACCGATGAATAATGGGTCAGGAAGAGGATTCACCCAAAGATCAGTTCCACCTGCACCCACATCGACAGGGATTGAGATGCTCCAGTTTCCTGAGATGTATTGCCAGTTCAGTGGATTTGTCCAATTTGCTCGAGCAAAATAGGTTCCATCAGGCTGAGCCAATGGTATCATATAGCTCCACTGAAAACCACCTGTTGTATTGAGTAAAGTTGTATCCGCGTGTGTGTCAAAAAAGACACCAATACTCTGGCCTGCTGGGAGATTGGTCCCATTCAGAAAACGGATCGCTCCATCATAAATAATGGTTCCACCTGCAAAAGTGGTTGTTGGATTCACACTGAAATCAAATTCAATTCGACCCCAGACTGTTATAGTTGAATTGTCAAGAGATCGAGCCTCTCGAAGGCGCGGTATAGGACCGTCCCAATCACCTGCATACCATGACCAGACCTTGTGTGTCCCAACTTTCATCAAGGTATGGTCCATTGGGTCTACATAGACATTGAGTTCGTAATAGCCATACTCATCAATGAATGCATCTCCAACAACAGTATTGTCCCACATAATCTGAATGAACTTGTTATCGTAGAGAGAACTATTCACTGGGACTCCGTTGACTGTCATAGTACCATAAACATGTACTGTGTCCTCCCAGTATGCAACATGCGTGTCAACGCCTTGACTCACATTCAATTCTTGAGTTTCACTGATGACGAAGCCTTCCACCTGCCCATATTCTCTGGACATAGGTAGAGGTGTTCCAACTGCAAAGACAGCAGTTACGTTCGCTACGGAGAAGTACGAATTGACCCAAGTTGCTGATAGTATGTGATAGCTCACAGTTGCACCAAATGGGAATACATAGGTAACATTGGCTATAGGTAGGTCAGGTGGTTGTCCAATCGTAGCAATCCCAATGAATTGAGAATCGGTATCGTCTCGGAAACTGATTGTGTCTGGAGTTGTGATAGGAATACCATCGACCGTGATGGACGCACTGAGTCCGAAAGGTGTACCAATCTCAGCATATGGGAGTCCATTACTTGGCCAGACTAGAAGTTGAATATCAGGCACAGGCGTGTTGATTGGGTCCTCACCGCCTCCGAATCCTGGAGGAAGTGGAGTAGGTATGACTTGAATCCACTCACCACCATCTATGGAGCCCGACATTGGGATGAAGACTTCGACCCAGAAGGTCATATGGCGGACCATCACAGTCCGAAAATCTTGCACCAAGTCTTCTTCGCCTAGTGCATAGCCACTCACAATACGTGCTGGTATACCAAGATATCGCATGAAGACAGCATAGGAGGTCGCAAAGTGCTGAGGAAGACCGTTTCCGCGTTCTAGGAACCAATCTGTTACCTCTTGACCTTGTGGATAATCAGTGAGTGCCTCACGAGTTATGTTGAGCTCAAATGTGCTCTGGAAATATGTCTTAACTGCCATTGCTTTTTCATAGGCATTATTTCCGACTGATGTGAATTGGGTGATATTATCTATTACTCGCTGTGTAAGAGATGGAAGTTGTCTATATATTGATGTCCAACCAGGAGCCGCACTGCCTTGCTGCGCATTCGCTATGACATTAGCGATGTCTTGATTCACAAATGTAATATCGAAACTGACAGGGACCTGCTCTCCTGTTGTTCCCTGAATGAGGGGATTCAGAAGTAGAGTTCCATAGTCGTCTGTAGCTAGCTCTAAGTACATGAATCTTGACGGATCATCTACTTCAGGAGTTCCATCCACTATTCTATATGTCTTGAATGATCCATCAATCACGCGAATATGAGGGAACAGGGAGGGCAATTCGATTGATCCCACTTGTCCACCTGCCTGTGCAGAGAAGAAAATCGTGTAGATGGGATTTGTCGCCTCGGAAGGCTGAATTAGCTCTTCTGGTCCGAGAAGCCTTATTGAATCAGTGATAGTTTTGGACCAACTTGCACCGTTATAGAAATCGTACGACTCTTGTCTCCATAGTTGTCCGGGATTCTTTGGAACGACAACAAAGACAACATCATCAAGCTGGTCAAGGATATCCTCAGGAAGGGGTTGGTCTACCTGAAAGTCAGTGTAGTTCACATTATCAAACCAGTTGGTTCTACCACCAGTGAAATTATTAGTATAAGGCCAATAGTTGATCTGATCATACTCGTAGTGAGGTTCATACGGTCTAACTGCCCCGTACTGTATCAGAGCAAAGCTGTACAGACCCCAGACAATGCTAGCGACTATAAAGATTGAGCCAACTATAGTGACTAGGCCCATCCTTTTTCGGGTCGGTGTTACAGCACTCAATTAATGGATCCTCTCGTTACCCCGAAAGGGGGTTGGTGGTGACTTTGACATAAAGGGCGTGTCTTGTCACCCTGAATCCTTTCGTTTTAGTAATTAAAGGATATCTTGGATGCTCCCAATTCTGTTTATCGAAAGGACCGGAGGGAACAAAAGACACTGACAGATGTCATGTGATACGAAAACATCATGCAAAGGTGAGCCTATCTAATGTCCACAAAAAGAAGAATCACTAATTTTGTCAAGAAAGAGCTCTCGAAATCAAATCTTGGTGCCCATACATTAGATCACACAATGAGAGTCCATTCACTATCCATACAGCTCAGTGAGGGATTACCAGTCAACATGAGAGTTCTGGAGGCTGCAGCACTTCTCCATGATATAGGCAGACCAAGAGAGGAGGAGTCTAACATTTCGCATTCGATTCTATCAGGAGACATGAGCAAAGAATGTCTCAGAGATTTCGAATATACAACGGAAGAGATTGAACAAGTTGTGGATGCAATTAGAACACACAGATACAGCGAGGACATCGAACCACACTCGATTGAGGGGAAGATATTAAGTGATGCAGACAAGATTGATGCAATAGGGGCAATTGGTATCTATCGAGCTATTGTTCAAGCAGCAGCATCCGGGAGAGGAATCCAGGGATTTCTGAACCACGCAGATGAGAAACTGCTGAGATTAAAGGAGAGGATGTATACAGTGCGAGCCAAGGAGCTAGCCGCAAAACGCCATGAGGTGCTTTCTATCTTTGTGGACCAACTGAGAGAGGAGAGCAGAGGTAGTACTATGTAGTCCCATGAGCTAGATAGAGCTCTAGATAAGATTCTCTCACCATTCTTTTGGAGTCAAGACCAAGGTGTTTCACAACTGAGAGAATACGATCCTTTGCATATTGCATTTCCTCTTCATTATCTGCGGCAAGCTCAAGTTCAATGAATCTCCCTACGCCCTCCACGTTGTCTATACTCACTGTAATTCCCTCAAAATTATAGAAAACGCGATGTTTCTTAATCGTTGCCACAAGCTTGAATCCTGTATGCTGAAGAATTGAAGAGATGGCATCAAAATCACTAATACCTGATGTATACTCCAAACGTGTTTTGGTTGTCCTGTCAACTTTCGGTCCTTTGTAGGTGAGTTCTATTGGAGCGTACTCAGAGGCGGGCAATGGATAATCTTCAACTGGTTTTCGAATTCGTATTCTGACGGATTCATCAGTTTGAGAGAACGAACGACAAGGATGGTCGTAGTACAAATCAGATTGAATCTCAGTGTTTAACCGCTTGCCTCCAGCTTGAAGTATGGCGTGCTCGATGGCTTTCTCATCATTGATTGGAACCTTAACTTCGACCTCATAGGACCCTGCCAAGACTATTCCTCGTTTGTGATGTTACGTTTCACATTGTTAGATGTTTCCATGAGACAATCCAAAATCCAAATAACAGGACATCGACCTGAAGAACAGGCTGGTGGAAACGTGTCAAGGATTAGCAGGATTAAATGTGCAAAGTGCGGAAAAGAATATGATGTGAGTAATGTTCCTCCAAATGATGGTTGTGGAGGGCGTATTGATTTCGAGTTTGACCTTGAAACACTGAAGGAAACAATCACTAGAAACTCATTGATGAAAAAGAAACCTGGATTGTGGAAATATTTTGAGCTAATGCCGATACTTAATCGTCTAAATATTGTCACTCTAGGAGAAGGAAACACTCCACTCTTGCTAAGTAAAAGACTTGCAGACACATGGAAACTGAGTGAGCTTCATCTAAAAAATGAAATTTTCAATCCGTCAGGCTCATTCAAGGATAGACCGATTTGTATCGGAGTGAGTAAAGCTCTCGAGGATGGAGCGGAAACAGTGTCTGCAGCATCTTCAGGAAATGCTGCAGCTGCTATGTCTACCTATGCAGCAAGAGCCGGATTACAGGCAGTGGTGTTTGTACCAGAAGATGCTCCAGCTGCAAAATTAATCCACCTTCGAGCACTCGGAGCCAAAGTTTTCCGAGTTAGTAAAATACGTCAAGGTGTAGACCCCACTACTACCCTTCTTCGGGCGGCCTGCGCTGAATTTGGTTGGACTGCAACGCCCTCATTTGGACCATTCAATGGTTTCCAATTCGAAGGAACTAAGACGTTAGGTTATGAGATAGCAGAACAGACTAATTGGGACTTGCCAGACTGGATTCTGTTTCCAACAGGAAGTGGAGGTCTGATGGCCGGCACAATGAAGGGTCTTTGGGAGTTCCAACAGATGGGACTCATTGATAATCTCCCAAAACCAGTTGTTGTACAACCAGAGGGATGCTCGCCTATTGTTCGCGCGTTTAAAAACAAACAAAACCCATTGAACATCATTCCTTGGAGCTCAAATGAAACTGTAGCAGGTGGTCTTGCAGATCCGTTCCCATGGGACGGTGATGCAGCCTTGAAGTATCTAAAAATTGCACATGGCGAGGCCATAGCGGTTTCAGATGACGCAATTGAAAAATCCTTAGTTGAACTTGGAAAATATGAGGGGATTTTTGCTGAACCAAGTGGAGTAGCTGCATTAGCTGGGCTAAAAGAGCTTGTAACTCAAGGAGTCATTGACCGGTCAGACCGAATCATCGTACCAATAACTGGTTCCGGATTCAAAGATTTAGCCACACCAGATCGATTAACACCAAAGGTACCAGTAATCTCGCCAGAAACCTCAGAACTGAAGATTGCTCTTGCCAACTACCAATAATGAGGTGGAAAGGATGGAAAATGATACCAGATTCATTGTGGAGGCTATCAATGAGGCTCGAAAGGGGCTTGAGGAAGGTGGGATTCCTATCGGTTCAGTCTTAGTGATTGATGGAAAAATAAGAGGAAGAGGCCACAACAAACGGATTCAGGAGGGAAGTTCGATTCTTCATGCAGAAATGGACTGCCTCGAAAATGCTGGACGACTTGGGTCCAAGGACTATAAGAGAGCTACCCTCTACTCAACTCTCTCCCCCTGTGATATGTGTAGTGGGGCAATATTGCTCTATGGAATTCCACGTGTTGTCATTGGTGAGAACATTAATTTCCAAGGTCCGGAGGAGTATGTGAAGAGTCGCGGCGTAGAAGTAGTGATTCTTCAAGAAAAGGACTGCATCTCATTGATGATGGAGTTCATCAAGGATAACCCATCCCTATGGAATGAAGATATTGGAGAATAAGTGAATTCAGGAGACCAAGAGGATGTCAAGAAAGGAATTGCGAGAGAAAGCAAAGATACTAGCTAAGGAGCATGGATACCTCCCGTATATGATTGAGAGGTATCTTGTCCTTTGGGGGGAAAAAGAAACTCTACAATTCCTTGAAGCATGCGAAAAACCATTGAGAACCTCGATTCGAGTGAACACTCTGAGAGCGGATCAAGAAGTTGTGATAAAACGAATGAAGGGAAAGAAGATAATCCTTGAACGAATTCCTTGGCTTGATTCAGGGTTTTATGGTGATTTCACAGAAACATCCACACCAGGCGCATTTCTAGAACATATGCTTGGATTCTACTATGTTCAAGGGGTTCCCTCCATGACCACAGTCCAAGTATTAGACCCCCAACCAAATGAAACAGTCTTTGATTTGGCAGCGGCACCAGGAGGAAAAACCACTCACATTGCTCAGCAGATGCACAATACAGGAAGAGTCCTTGCCATCGAGCAGGATCGCCAACGGTTGAATAGCCTTGAGAGCAACATCCTACGTTGTGGCGTCACTAATGCTATTGTTTACAGGGGAGATGCAAAAAAGATACAGGCACTCAATATTCAACCTGATAAAATTCTGCTAGATGCTCCTTGTTCAGGAGAAGGACTGATTCCACTGGATCCGACAAGAAAAACTAGTAAGACGATGGCAGATGTGCATTACTGTGCCACAAGAGAAAATGAAATGTTGGATGCTGCAATCTCTACACTAGCTCCCGAAGGCACAATTGTCTACTCAACCTGTTCGATTGCTCCTGAGGAAAATGAATACATTGTAGATAGTATACTAAAGAAATATCCTGAGATTAAGATTGTACCAATTCCTCTTGACTTTGGTTCAGCAGGATACACGGAACCATTCGGTGTTCATCTAGATGAGTCCTTGAGGCTGGCTCGACGATTTCTACCACATCAAGATGGTACTGAGGGCTTTTTCATCTGTAAGATGATAAAGGAGGCAGCCTAATGAAACTTCAATTGCTCGACACTATCGAGTGGGCGAACATTTCACAATCGATAGAAACGGAGTTTGGTGAAGGAATCAGCAAGAAACTGTTGGGGGATTTAACTCCAATAGCAATAACCGAACGAGACATTAGAACAATCTATCTTATCCCATTATCATGGATGAGTGTTGTACTAGAAGAAGTGCCTGCTGGGTTTGATTTTCATCTGGTCGGAAAGCAATTAGGGGTCATGACAAAAGATCGATTCAGACTTAGTCTTCAGATTCTTCCTGATATGTTGAAACTCACAACAAAAGTACTCATTGTGTCAAGACGCGGCGCTGAGGCATTTACCTATGGCCGGAGCATTCTCAAAGAATCTATAGTATGGTATGACCCCGAATTGAAGAGAGGGCAGAGAGTCCTTGTTGTGAACGAAGACAATGACTGTTTAGGAATTGCTGCCTTGTCCACGGATGCGGAACGAATTAATCGTCTATCTCAAGATAGTCTTGTTGGCAAGAACCTCGTCGATATTGGTTGGTTCATTCGACGGCTCGGTTAAACGAACATATCGCCAGGCCTGTCAGAGGATTCTATAGATTTCCGCATCTTTTCGAGTCGCTCGATTTCACGTGACTCCTCAAGCAGCTGTTCAACATTAGCTTCTACGCCATAGACCTCATTTATCTTCTCAAGCATAGTTGCTGCAGATCGGGGATCGGGACGCCCTCTTGTTGCATATGTAAGTAGACCTATTGCGGGTATATCCAGCATCTCAAGCTCAGCTAATAGCAATGCAAGGGGACCAGCCACGAAGAGACCTTCCTCCAGAAGGGGAACGGACCACTTCTTAAGCTTGGGTTGATACGTTGAGGTTGGAACAGCTCGCATTTCCTGTTCATCTTCCTTAAAACTGGCATCCAAACCTCCGAGAAGCAGTGTTTCATCAAAGGTGTTCTCTGCAATCCAATTAGCTAGTCTATCGATAAAGCCCCACTGCTCAGATTGGTGTGGTTGAAAACGCGGAACTAGGAAAACCATTCTCTTGGGCGCATAGGAATAGAGCTCAAAAGGCAGGACTAGTTTACTGTCCTCCATCGAAACAAAGAGAGGTAGCATATCACTCTTTATGAAGCCAACACGTTCAGCCGCAAGAGTTCGGGTCAAGTGAGCTGTGCTCAGAAATCCCACTTCACCAAGACCATGAAATCCGCAGATAAATGTTGAATTTGGTTTTACCTTGAATCCTTTTTTCAAGATAATCTGAAAGTGTGAGTTGGTAGTAGCTACAAAAGCCATTACTATTCAAGCCTCTAAATGAAAGAACCTATTTCATAATCCTTTCATTATACCTTATAATTAACAGTCAGTAGCCTGCTGCTTTTGAGACTTTGTATGTGTCTGTGTAAGATAGACTTACTCCTCGCGCAGGTAGCTTGAAGTGTTCA
>JAOUFI010000102.1 GCA_029858305.1 Candidatus Thorarchaeota archaeon | reverse complement strand
CATTGGAACTGTCTTCTCCAAACCTGGAACTGCCATAGCTCCCCCTCAAATTCCAGATTGGTTCGTGGGTTTATCAGAAGCGACAGGTAATGCCATCTCTGGAGTTGGAAGAGTTGTTGGGGATATTGCAACTACTACAGGTCAGATCATGACTAACGTGACTAATACGATTGGAAGTGTCATTCAAAGTGTTGGCAATATCATCACTGAGCCACTTAAGCCATTGATTGAAGGGACAAGTAGATGCGTATCCCATGATGCCTGTCACAGCGCCTGCGTATCACACGATGCATGTCATAGCGCTTGTCACAGTGCCTGTCACAGCGCCTGTGTCTGTCATAGTGCATGTCACAGTGCTTGTCATAGCGCCTGCGTATCTGGAGGATTCCGGTAGATGCCTGAGCCTCATACCACAATTTACCATATCAGTGACATCCATGTCGGAGAAGATGGAGTTACGCTCAACGATCTCAGAAAGGCTCTCGACCGCATTGAGAAGAAAGCAAAAGACGTCTCATCGCCACTACTTGTAGTCACAGGCGATCTCACGACAGAGGGATTACGTGAAGAATATGAGGGCTTTTCATCGGTGATAGAAGGATACTCTATACCCCACGTGATTATCCCCGGAAACCACGACGAACGTAACTACGGTTCTGCAGTCTTCGAAGAGCTTTTCGGAGATCGGTTTAAGACATATCAGACAGAGAATATTGCTGTCTATGCGGCAGATAGTGCAGAGCCCGACAATGATGCTGGACATGTTGGACGCGTTAAGTATAATGAGATTCGTGACTTCTTCAACAGTTCGAAAGAGAAGTTCAAGATTTTTGCACTGCACCATCACTTAATTCCCGTTCCGCATACCGGCAGAGAACAGAATGTGGTCGAGGATGCTGGCGACGTTCTAGCAATGCTAGACAGCACTCGCTGTTCACTTGTCTTGAATGGCCATCGTCACGTTCCTTGGATCTGGAAGCTCGGAGAAATGGTTCTATGCAATACTGGCACATTACTCTCAAAAAGGGTCCGAGGAGCAACAACTCAATTGCATTCACGGGTCGAGATAATGGACGACAGCGTCCTCATCACACTCTGCCACAAGGATGGCACAGAGAAAGTGCTAGCCAACACTAGTCTAAGGAAATGATAGTAACGATTTCATTTGTCGTGACTGCTATGCAAAGAACCATACTGTTGCAACTGATGTTACATCTGATAGCGTTGCGAATGAGCTTACAATACCTCTGACCACTACTATAGAATGAAGTGACAATGAACTTGCGTCTGACCATGTGAAAGCCACTATGCCAGTGGAGTCTGCTATTGTGACAATGGTTCCAAGGATAATAGTGATTTCTCCTTTAACGGTTACAGCTGTTCCGTTGCCAACTGAAAGATTATTGATATCTTCAATTGGTGTCACACCAATTAAACCGTCATGCCAGCTTATTATCGCAACGGCTACTACTGCAATTAGAATAATCACAATCAATATTTTCGAAGCTGAGGATCCCTTCTTCTTTTTTGGCACCAAAATCACTGATATTGCATCAGTTTGGTGTCTAAAAAACATAATGTCAATGGGTAAGTACTAAAGGCGAGAATTATTGTTCAAAATTTGGTGGAAATGGAAGTATCAGAGAGATATGTTCGTCTATGTGGAGAAGTATCAAACTTCACCAAAGAAAAAACAGGTACTAGTTTTGTTGATGCCTACTTTGGTCCTGAGCATCTAAATCCTGAACGTCAATCCAAGGAAAAGGATCCTGATGAACTCGTTCATGAAATCGGGGAACTTGTTGATTCAGTGAAACAAGACATTGATTCTCCAATAAGAGCTAAACATCTAATTGGTGACTGCCTTTCAATGAAACTTGTTGTTGAATGGTTAGATGGCAAACAGATTTCCTATGAAGACTTGGTACAAGGTCTCTTCCATATCCCAGTAAAACGATTCTCTGAATCAGTCATTGATGAAAAGATACTATCACTCGATGAAGCCTTAGGCGACTATTCAGGAGATACCCTTCGAGACCGCGTCGAGCAATTTACAAAAGAAGGCGAGATAACCGGCAATGAACTCAAGAAACTAGTTGATACCGAACTTCAAAGAAAGGCAATCAATGTTGGGCAGTTATTCCATGATAGGATTTATTCGCTTATTGGAACCTCAGTCACAGATAATGGTGTAGAGTATCAGACTGTTACTGGTGCGCCTTGGAGTGGTTATAATTGGTACCAGAAAGGATTCAGGTCTCTCAATCAGTTCAATCTTGATGTTACATTTAACAAGAATTCACTTCAAGGAGTCATCTATCACGAATATGAACATCATGTTTCTAACCTGTGGCGTGAGAAATACTACCTCGAGAATGGGGACCTAGAACTATCTGTCGTGCCTCTGCATACAGGAAGATGTGTCATATCTGAAGGCACAGCTGACACTGCCAAGGAATTTCTAGGAGTCCAAGAAGAAGATCCGCATATTGAAATTGAACAAGCCTTATACAATCTAAGACGAATGACAAGTATCAACGCTGCAATTATGCTGAATGAAGAAAGAAAGAGTGTTAATGATGCAGTAGAGTACATTTACGACCGTGGTTATAGAACAAGAAAATCCGCAGAATCATCTATTTCATTCATTGCACCAAAAATGTCGGATGGCCGACCAAACTTTTGGGCACCATATGTCTTTACGTACTTCTTTGGACGAATAGATTTTGTTCTCCCTACATTCAAAATGGCTGCAGAAACTAATCAGTTGGCAGAATTCTACCGAACTCTTTACCTCAATCCCTATTCAGGCTCAAGCGTGACTTGGAAAGAGGCATTCAATTGGTTGAGCTGATAACGAAGGCAAGAGTTCCCTACAGCTCGGGACGAAGGAGGTGGCTGATTATTCTCATTTTATCGAACATACACCAAATCAATAGGCCTACTAGTAAGTGATCTTTCCATTCACCATTATTGTGTGTTCAGTTCCATCTACACGCGTAACAGTGACTGTCGGTTTATCAACTAGGAAATCCTGATGTGTTGCTGAGTTGTTTGCGACAATCCCTGGGTAGTCCATATTATTTCCAAAAGCTACATGAATTGCGCTCCCTACTTTCTCACTCTCTAGAAATTCCTGTACAAGTCGTGCTTTTGGATTAAGGCCAAACGCAAACTCACCAACATATTTTGCCATTCTATCAATTGCTTGTGTGTCAAGAACTGTTTTCACTGCTTTTTTATCAACGCCCGTAACTGCCTCGACTCTTCCATTCTTGACTTCAAGTGAAATTGGCGATTTCAATGGTCCTATGCCGCCGACAGCTAAATCACAAACAAGCGTTCCCTGCATACTATTTTCTTCAGGACCCACAAGGACTTCACCTGTTGGTAGGTTCATCCATTTCATATCTTTCCAATTAAGGAAGGTATCAGAAAACCAAGTCCGTCCCTTAACACTGAGTGTGAAATCTGTTCCTTTACTACTTGTTACATGAATACTCTCAATATTTTGAAGAATAGCAAGTAATCCTCTGGCGGTATCCTGCATCCTCAAATGCTCTTCCTGAGTGAGTGATAACGCTCCTTCAGTCAGCATGTCCATTGTAATGCCGGGACAGTGCCCCAGTCTTGAACGTCTCTTTCTCGTTTCTAGCTTTGTGATGCTGATTCGAAAGGGGGTCTCTTCTGCTGGACCACGTAATGTATTGATGAAGATGTCTGGCTGCATATGCGAATTAATCATCTCAACCAGATGTTCTGGCGGAATTTTTCTATACTCTCTCTCCTTAGTTTCCAGAACTACGATCCGCGTCCAGAGACCAAGGCCTGTCGCTCCCTGAGCAAATGCTTCAGCGACATCTCTCCGTACATCATCTGTAACGATAAGAATCGATTCACCTGCACGAGCTTCCAAGACTATTTCGAGCGCATTTCTAGCAGCTACTATCGGTTCCATATGCTTTTCCACGAGCTTGATTCAGCACTGACTTGCTTTAGACTCTTCTGGACTACGAAAGATTAAGGTATAGCCACTATTATTGTAGTCATCTGCCTTTTCCAACTATGAGATACTACTCAGAATTCTGACTCTAGCTCTCGTATTCAATATTGTACGAAGAAAACACTCCCTGATAATTGGATAATAAAAAACAGAAGAAGTGTGATGATCTAATGACCACCACACATTCTAATTCAATCTACCCGCTTTTCTGTGCTCTATCATATGCACGATCTAGCTCTTGATTCATTGCAGCTGGGATTGCAGTCTTGCCGGTTATGTCCCCTTCTTTACGTCTGATGAACACGTACAGAAGTGTCACATAGACGATGTCGAAGGTTCTGAGAACTAAGGTGCTCGGAATGGCGGCAAACACCATGAAGACAACTGCCAGTATTATAGTCATGTAGATGTCGCCAGCAAAGTAGATGTACCCAAATAGAGCACCAAAGGCTGCAAAGCCAATGAACATCATTCCTGCTAAAACACCAAAACCCCAACGGACTGCAGTTTCCTTAATCATGACATCAACAAAGTTTTTCCTTACCAATCCTGCACTTCGTTTGATAGCCTTCGTCGCGCTTAGTTCTTCAGCAACCATGGCTGGGATTGTGAAATAGTTCACCAACATCCAGACCCACCCTATGATGCCTGAAGCTGCTGCTCCAGCTCCTCTAGCAATAGGACTGCCTGACTTTCTGGTGACAGCTCGAATGACCATCTGGATAAGTACAACAATCACACTCATGATGCTTAGGACAACAAGTCCTCCAACAACGCCAAGAGATGCTTTTACACCATCACCAAGACTTGGATCTTTCCCACGCATGTAGATGTAGGTGATAGCGGAAGTCGTTGAGTATGCAATGTTATAGAAGAAAATAGTCACGAAGAGATACACAACTATTCCAACTATATATCCCCAATCAGTTTCGAGTGTGAAAACATGGCTTGAATCAAGAATTTGCGGCATGTAGTAAAGGAGAATACCACCAAATAGGAGGGCTGATATTAGGGTGAACACCATGGTGAGGAGAGGTGGAACAAAAGTACCTTTCTCATCAAGTGTTACCTGCCCGGTCAGTTTGATAATTTCTCCAGCCCTTCGAACTCTGTCTCGAAATACTGTAAATAGAAGTAAAGTGAGAAAGAGTGTAAAGAGTCCCGGTATCATTATTGGCCATGCAGTTGCAAGCAAAGCGATTGGGATTGCGCCTGTGATAACCAGCCATAGGACAAGTCCCCATGTCAATAGGTTCATTATCCCAGCCCCAATATAGATTAAAGTACCTCCAAAACGTCTGGCAGCCATCGAGGCTCCAAGGCCCATGAGTAAACTCAATAACACCAGTGCTCCGAGTCCTACTGCCAGCAACCAGAGATTATCTGCTAGAAGCGGTGATAGGGCTGCTAGCGCAGTAGTGATTTCTGTTTCGTATACTTGCCATAGATTCCATAGCGAGTATACACCCAAACCGATGAATGCCCCAAAGACAACAAGTAGCCCAGCAATAGCGCCTTTGTGACTTGGGTATTTTTTCCTTTCATGATAATCAATAAGATCAACACTTGTCAATTTGATCTCCTCCTTGAAACACGTCAATAACTATGGTAACTGCAGACATTCATGAATATTAACGTTAGCAAGGATATAGAAGATTCGCTCATATGACAAGTTATTTGAGAGAACTTTGAATACAGTTACTCATGGACGATTTTCGCTATTGCATGGATGGGCACATCTTCTGTAAGGCCAACAAGATCATGCTCGCTGTTGATGGCAGCGAGGGTTCATCACGAGCCGCCACTGTTGCTTTTGAGATTGCTGAAATGACGAAATCTAAGATTTTCATCGTTCATGTTATCCCTACGCCAGTTGTTAGGCAGTTTGCCTTGATGTCTGAATCGGACCCTGAAGAAATTCTAATCAAGTATAAGTCCAAAGGCGAGAGACTTCTTGAGGGCGTAAGAAAAGCGTCGATTGAATATGGAATAAAAACTGAGTTAATACTAGACCGAGGTTCCCCCTCAGATAGAATCATTTCGCTATCAAAGGAAAAAGGAGTTGATATTGTAGTAATAGGCGCAATAGGTTCTTCGGGCGGTGGTCGTGCAGGATTAGGTAGCTCAGCTGAACGAGTAGTGTTTGGAACTGATTGTCCTGTGCTTGTCGTCAAATAATAAGAATTCCGTTTTTTCATCTGAGTTCAAACTAGAAATCGAACTCATTCTGGAACAAGGCATGCCTGGAATCAAAATTATCAGTGTTGCCAGATAAAAGAGAGAAGATGTTATTATCATCGGTTAACATGGAGTAACAGCAGAGCCCTGAATCTGATTCAGGAAAATAAGAAGACACGTGGTTCACAATGTGATTTACGCAGATATCGTTAATAAGTAGAAATGAGAGGAGATATCTCAGAATCGCTCATCTCCATTGCCATTTTGATAAGGTTTCTGATTCTGAGAATCTCATAAGCAGGTTGAGCATAGGCAACAGCTAATTCTCGAGCATCTTCATCAGGTATACCAGCATCTCGTAGAGTATTGTAAAAGACTCTTGCAGAGTCTTTCACAGCACGACGCCCTTTTCGCAGAGCCCACCATGACTTTGCCAGGAGTCTGGATCCTCCTCCCAAGCTCGTCAGGATAATAGATCCAATTGATCTTGCGGTTCCCACTATTCGTCATACTCCTCGTCGAGCTCTTCATCCTCATCGTCGAAGTCAATCTTGACCTTGTGTCGTTTTCTTTTCCTGCCTGATTCGAATGATGTTTCTTCACCTATTATATTCATCAATTTACTAAAGTCAAGAGCACCAACGAACTTACGAGTCATATCAAGAGCAACATCTTCAGGTATTCCTTCTTCAATGAGATTCTTGTAGAACTTTCCAATACCTGCAGCCATATTTCCAGCGGCCTCAGGGCTGTAGACACTGCCAATAAGGCCAGAGACTAGTCTAGGTATTGCTTCATTCAAGGCACCAAATAATTCAGGTAATGCCTGTGCAACTTCTCGGAGCTCATCAGCATCACTTGATTTGCTTCTTTTCTTCTTTTCATGTTCGTCATTTGAGTATTTATCACTCATTTAGTTATTCACCGAGAATAATATTGATTGGTCACTGAATATAGGAATTGTGAACAAAAGTGACCACTTCTTGCTCATCTGTTTTGAATCCTTAGAATAGGAAATCCACCTTACTCCTTCACTAGAGAGAAGTACCTTGCTCTGTCATCTTCATCCTCGATTACCTTTAAAATTCCACGACCTACAAGGTCGTTAACACGCTCACGAATGATTCTTCTTGAGGCTGTTCCCCTCTCGGATCTTACGGCAGCAGTTATCTGACTGATATTCAAAGGTCGAGCTGTAGCATCTAATGTCTGGATTATTCGCCAACTGATATCATCCTTCTTAAGGTCGCCAAATCTGGACTCGAGTCTTTCCGCTTTCGTGAATTTCGACATTAACCTGACCATTCCGTCATAGAACTCGAATCCTTCCCGTATGACCTTGGCTGATGTACGTACCTCTTCTATACCTGGTCCAACTCTCTCGATGAGTTGCTCTAATCTAGCTAGTCTGTTAGATATCTCATCTAGTCGATTCTGCACCTCTTCAATTGTGAGAGACTGTGACTCATCTGAGTCGGCATCATCGACATCCTTTTTCCTGTTCAAGGGATTTTCGCCTAATTTTGTTGACCGCAGAAAGTGATAAGTCTGGCGGAAATAGCCATAAAAATCACATTCACCCCGATTGATTCGAATCAGATGTGACAATAATGTCTAAGGATAAATCCGAGAGAGCAGTTGAAAATGTACTACCTCTTAA
>JAOUFI010000023.1 GCA_029858305.1 Candidatus Thorarchaeota archaeon | reverse complement strand
CCCATGTCACTCTAAAGGGAAAACCAGCCACTCTTGCTAGTATTAAGAACATATCAAAGCAAATTGCATTGGAGGCTGCAGTGACAGAGTTAGAAAATCGATTCGCATCTCTTTATGATGTTTCTCCGGTTGCTTACTTTACATTGAATCGAAATGGGATGATAGAACAAGTTAATGCTGCAACCGAAGAACTCCTCAGATCAAATGCCGAGGACATTATAGGGCGGCCGATTTCCGATTTCCTTCCTGAACCAAAACCGGGTTATAATCCTGGTACAGACATTATACGAGAAGTACTCATCGGTAAAAGCATTAAGGACCTTGAGATGGAATTTCGAGGTAGGGAAGGAAAAAGCCTTTGGGCAAGTGTATCCGCGCGATCGTTAGCATCGGTCCCTGACAAACCAATTGAAATTGCTCTGACTGCGGTTGATATAACACGACGTCGCGCAATGGAACAAAATCTTCGAGAAGAGAGTGAAAGAGCAAATCTCTACCTTGATGTTATGACCAGCGATTTGAATATGACGAATCAGAATGTCCTTTTTGCACTAGAAGACTTGAGCATTTCAATTGACCTTCCTGAACGTCTAAAGAACCTCCTAAGTGAGACTGCCTGGAGTCTGCGGAACGCAGCACGTATGATTGCTAATATGGGTGTCCTAATATCTCTTGACCAATCTCCTCCTGAGAAGACTCAAACTCGCCTATTACCTCATTTTAATAAAGCAGTTAGAGAAGCTCTGAGAGACTTTGAATGGAAGACCATTCAAATCTCCTCAAATATTGCAGATAATGCATTTATTGTGACTGGTCATGCGTTCATGTGGTACATATTTTTCAATATCATTCACTATTGCGCAAGCGTCGATTTGGGTGAGATAGTCCATCTAAATATTCAAGCTCACAGAACAGAAGTCGATAATATGGTGAGAATAGAATTTGAGGACACAGACCTAAGAATCTCTGATGAGGAGAAAGCGCGTATCTTTAGAAGAGCGGGAGAGTCCAAGGACCCATTAGCCGGAAGGGGTCTTGGTCTCACAGTTGTTGATAGATATATCTCACACTTAGGTGGCAGGATTTGGATTGAGGACATCCTCGAGGGAAAACGGATTCAAGGTTCCAAGTTTGTTGTGCTAATACCAGCATGGAAAGAAGCATTACCGATTCCACAGATTCTCTTCTACAAATCCGATCACTGTGTCTTCTGTGGTCCAGTATTAGCAAGTCTAACTTCTGTTCTTGCAGAGATGGGTATTGATCCGTTTATTGTAAACATCATCAATGTTGATGATCCTACAAACGAGGTTTCTGAGGATGATCTCCCTGCTTTGCCTACTATCTATTTAGGCCCTGAACAGTTGTCTGGGTATCTCTCAGAAGAGGACTTACGCTCCGCTGTTTCAAGGATGATCTTTACAGCTGGTTGATTGATTCAGTCTTTTGGAGGCATAGGAGATAGGATCTCATCCTCATCTTTGATTCCCATTTCAGCTATTCCCATATTCGGGTAAACAGTCATCTGATCCCGAAGAGCTATCATATACCCTTCATGCTCAGTTCTGATGACACCATCACCTAGTGGTCTTCCATGAATATCCGTAATCTTAGCAATAACTTGGCCCTTTGCCACTTTCTCACCAGGACCGACGAGTAGTTTCACAATACCCGAATGTTTTCCACGGGGATGCTCGATACGTCTAATTCGATACTCAGGTATCGGTACCTTGTATTCCGTGATTTTCTCCTTTGGTGACTCTAGCATACCTGCCCATCTCAGAAGATTCCTTGTTGCTTTTACCGCACCAGTAACAATCTCCGGAATAAGTACGCTGTTACTTCCAAGTTCAACTGTGAAGGCTGGTATTCTAAGAGTATTCAATACCGCGCCAGATAATGACCTGTGATATTTCAAATTCATGTATTTCTTGGGTGGAAAATCTGTAGTTATCATAGCTCCTGCGCCAAATGCTTCAACCATGCCAAGTTGCTTTTTGGCCAGCTCTTCAGCCTCTGCTCTTTCTTCAACACCGTCATAAAAGATGCGATCTAGGATTGAGTAGGGAACAGAGCGAAGGGAATGATTGTGAATATCCAAATGATAGTCTGCATATTTTTCGAAGTATGAATAGAGAAGATTGGCTACCTGTTCGAAGGGTTTTGGATACTTCTTATCTTCATCTTCTTCGTCTGGTTTCGCAAATCTGCCTTCTGGAAATTGACGATTTGGATCTTCATCTTGATACTCTGGATGCCGTTGATAAAGTCTCAAAGCTGTTGGATTTAGGGTTGGAATCGAAACAATTGTCCCCTTTAGATCCCTAACTAAATCTTCCGTTACTAATTCATGGAGAACTGCAACACCAGTTAGTTCATTGCCATGGATATTAGCAGTAAGGAAAAATGTTGGTCCTTCTTTATTGCCCTGAGCGATAACTACTGGAATTCTATCTACTGTGCCAGTAGGTAGAGCCATTGCATCAATGAATCCGTAGTTAATCTTGCCTGGTTCACTTTTAACATTGCCAATCTTGATTGCTTTCATAGCATTCAACCTAATCCTTAATTTGAGTCATACAGTCCTTTTAATGCATCGAGACCTCTATTTCAGACTATTGAAATATTCTAAATGAATCTATGTCGACAACTATCAAGAAGCATTGAATGCATTTTTTTGTATTTGTTTTCCATCTTACATCACTTATTCTGAATCGTTTGATTAATCTATTCTATCGATTACTAACAAATATCATTAAAGGTGCTGGAGATGATATATAATCTCATTTCAATTGGTCACGTCAGAAAAACGGACTCGGGCATTTGGCTCGTTATCGAGAAAGAATTCTGGGATGCCACAGTCCACCTTGATTTGTTTTCTCATATTATTGTGCTTTGGTGGATTAACCGAATGGATACTCCTGAAGCTCGACGAACAATCCTTGCAGACCCTCCGAAGAAAAAGGGATTGACTGCTTCAGGCGTCTTTGCTTGTAGGTCTCCTGCAAGACCAAATCCTATAGGTCATACGATAGTTAGAATTAAAGAGATTGACAAATTAAATTCCTACATTATTGTCGATCACATGGATGCAGATGATGGAACCCCTCTCCTCGATATTAAACCCTACTTGCCATCCTCGGATAGAGTTGAAAATGCCAAGGTCGCACCATGGTTTAGGAATCTAGAAAAAAAGTATTTCTAGAAATATTATATCAGTACAGAAATTCTTAGTTGGACATTTTTATTAGGTAATAACGCAATATATCCCTGAGGCTTCGTTAGTGCGACAATCTATCCATTTACCTACTTGGCTAAGATTGCTACTGAAAGCACTATTAGTGATGCTTGTTCCACTTCAATTCAACATCAGGAGTGGAATAGACATACTCTTCCTTCCATTAAATGGACTGCTTTTTACTCCATCGAACAATTTTATCTATTATTTTGTAGAGCAGGTAACTGCTCAACCCATTTTGATGTCTGATATTATGAGGAATTTTCTTATGGGTGTGTTTCTTGCATTTCCAGCCATTTCCTTCAACTATCGATTGATGCATAGTCCTGCAGACAAGCCTTTTCGAAATTTAGCGATTGGGATAATGATCCTTTCTTCCTTCATGATCTTCATGGCTGAACTAATTCTGATGCCTATTTTCAATCCAGTCTATTATTATAATTATCAACTCATTCAAAATATTCAAATTTTTCCAACATTTGTAATTGGTGCTTTCGTGATTCTACCAATGATACAACGGCAAGCTGTAATTATTGCTTCTCCAGAAGAATTGCATAGTCACACTATGAGAGAGATTGAGATGAATCCTCAATTGAGGGTCAGACGAGAAAAGTTCCTCGCAACAATTCTTTGGATGGCTTTGTTCTTTCTACCTTTCTTTATGCTTTATCAGTATACTTTCTATAACACGTATGCTGCCATTCTTTCTTTTTCATATACTATGAATATAAATTCCGGAATCTATGTCATTGTTGATATCGGATCTTCGATTATCTCAGGAATGGGAATGCCATTCTTCTATCTTCCTATATTGGGGATTCTAAGTGCTGTTCGTTTTCTTTATGTCAGAGATATCTACAGATATCTCAAGCATGATATCACGCATCGCAGAATGATGTTTATGGGAATTCTCGGTGATATCTTTCCAGTAATTGGTTATATTGCAATATCTATATTCATTTCACCTTGGAGCCTATCTATAACAAGCATGTTTCCACTTCCATTTCTGTTCTTCATAGGATTACTGTTAGCCAGACTTCATAGATCTGTTCTACGCTTTGGAAGTCGCATATGGGCGGATGTTGATACTCGAATGTGGTTTGAAGAACAAGAAACAAGGCCCATAATTGTAGTGCCTGAAAAACCCTATCGTCCATCTGAAGAACAAATTACTGTTCCCTTTGGATATATGGTCATCTCACATATTCGAAAAAGGCGTCACAACAACTACTCCCGCCATGATAATGAAGATTGACTACATTTGCATTCTATATAGTCAGGACGAGTAGTGGCTAGCAGAGAGACTATCTAGCTGTCATTCTCAGTCTGCATCGAATACAAGTGTCTTCACGATAACTGGCACAACTACATCCTCAATGATCGGCGCTCCAATATCGATGAAATCTCCTTCTCTGAGAGAAATCTCATCGATGGAGAGTATCTCATTTGTTATTCCTGTTTCCCGCCTCATGATATTTCCTACGCTATTACCAATATCTGTATCGAAACACATCATAATAGGCTGATTCTTAGATATTGTATTGGGTAGGGCTGCAACGACGCCCCTAGAAAACTCGGTAAGATTCTCATAAGATGGTCGGACTGCATCGTTGAATGAGAGAATCATTCTGTCTTCTCCCTCGCGTAAATCGAATCTTGTGAGTGCATTCACAATAGCTTTCTCAACATCCTCTGCGATTGCCTTTCTTTTAGGAGTGAAGGGGACAATCACGGGAAGATTTCGGATTGGATACTCAAGACCAGTTGAGAGAAATGTTGTTGATCCGCTAACCTGTAGGCTGAAATTTCCAGCACCAATTACCGTTGCTCGGATTCTTTGGTCTGGTTTTTCGATTGGTATTCCGAGTGTTTTTGTCTTGACTTTGATCGAGTTCGCTAGTTGAACACCTAGATCATTGAATTGCTTTTCCTCAATTCCATAGAAGTATTCTGCAACTCCTCCTGAGAATGTGATCACATCAATATGATCCATGAATTGGAGAGGTGGTGTCATCATTAATAGCTGTGTACTCTGAAGGCTAATCTTGCCAAGTAATCCTTCAATAAGGGCATCAGCTAATGCATCAGCAAGTCTGCATGCATCACGCTCATCAAGAGTATCTCCTAATTCAAGGTTGAGTCCAATGAGAGTTGCAAGTTTCTTACCAGTTTCTTCTAATCGGGTGATTTTTCTGGCTTCGTCAGTAGCAACAAGACGTCCTCCAACATTAATTGCCGCTGTTGCCACCACTCTCCCTTCCTTGCATACCGCGATATTGGATGAGCCCCCTCCAACATCAGCGTTCATTATTGTTTTGCCTGTAATGAGTGATTTTGCCACTGCGCCAGATCCATACGCTGCAAGAACTGCTTCAAAATTGGGACCCGCGGTTGCAGCGACAAATTTACCGGATTCACCTGCAAGGGCATTAACTATCCACTCAGCATTGCTTTTCTTAGCTGTTTCTCCAGTGATTATTACCGCTCCTGTATCAATGTCAGAAATGGCAATTTGAGCTGTTCTATAGTCTTCAAGAAGTAGGTCTCTCAATGATGGGAAGTCAATATTTCTTGCATCCTTAAATGGTGTGAGATGGATAGGACCAGAATGAAGCACCTCACGGTCAACGATCTCAAATTTTTCAGTTGGAGACTTTGTATTCTTTTCTAGTACAATCTTACTGAATACAACATGAGAAGTTGAGGAGCCAATATCGATTCCGACACTGGTAAGTTGTCTTCGCTGGGTTTTTAGAATTTCTATCCGCTCCACAAGTCGTATTGCAAAGTTCGAATTTTCATTGAGGCTTTTAGGTTTGTGATTAGTGCTATCTGATTGAATAGAGTCTCATAGATTACATTATGCTGATTGAATCTCTATATGAAATATATTGGATTTCACTGAAGAATTAGGGAAATTCTTTGTATTCCAAAAAACTTACGTGTAATAAATGCAGTATCAGTTAAGGACGGAGATCAAGAACGAACAAGCATTAGTGTATATTTGAAAGAGCTAATGTCATTGGAGAAGAATGGCAATATGACCAAGTGATGAATGATGAGCGGGTCGAAGAATTTAGAATTCCTACTCGAGAATCTGGCTCCTGAGATTGTTTCAGGCGAATATGTCTTTGTAGCAGTTAGTGAGGAGATTCTCAAGGAACTCTCAGATATAGCGATTTTGATATTTCGAGAAAAAGAGGCGATTACAGTCATAGTACAGAAGGATATTGCTGATGCTCATTCTCTCCTATATGAGGATACTTGGGGACTGATTACGCTCTCAGTTCATTCCAACCTCTCTGCTATTGGCTTTCTAGCTGAAATAACGCAAGTTCTTGCAAGAGCCCGGCTAAGTGTGAATGTGGTTTCGGCGTATCATCATGATCATCTCTTTGTCCCGTATGATAGAACCTCTGAGGCTCACAGTATCCTTTTAGAGGCTGCTCACACTAAATCGAAATGATGACTTCTTTGGATTTCTTACCACTTAAGAAATGGATGTCAATACGTCCAATGTTAACACGTTTCAGTGACTTTGGAGTTATTTGAGCTGCAATCACTTTCTCCGGATATTGTTCAAGATGGTGAATCATGACTCGGAGTGCCTGTTCTTTTTCTTTAATGTTCTTGATGAATGTGACAGTACCCTTGAATTGAGTAGTAACAAATAGATGGTCACAAGAACCATCAATATAACCGCCATCGTTTATTGCCTGTCCCCATACAGTATTGTTAACACGAAGGATATCGATTTTCTTTCCTTCTTGTGCACAATGGAAATAGATGCAGCGTTTGTTTCGATCAAGTCCGTGACTTAGTGTTACAAGATATGGTTCGTTGTCTTGACACATTGCAATGGTCACATATTTTGCCTTCTCTATAACTGCAAACATCTCTTCCTCTGATTCTATAGATTTCTCTTTCCTTCGAATCCCTCTCATTATACCACTTTCCGGAGATTGATAATATTGTTATTATATCCCTCTCGATCCAAGATACGTCGTTAATTGTATCAAGAGTTGACCAAACGCATAGGTGATCCCTACATAAGGACCTGATAGAAACGTTGGATCAGTAAAGTACTGATATGCCAATAGCCAGTCCGAAAACAGGAATAGTAGGAATCCTAGGATAATTGCAAGTCGATATGATAATGTTAATCGATCAAGCCATTTTGTTATTGAAAAGGCTAGTACTGTCACGAGTATAATTCCATATCCCAACGCACCGATACTCATCTCTAGCATCGTGGGATTGAAGACTGTTAGGTAGAAGATTACCAAGATAACAATAACTGATAGTATCCATACGACCAAGTTTCTACTAATTATTTGATTGCCATTATTCTCTCTCTTCTGAATAAGGAGGGGCGACCGATTCCTCAGACCTAGAAGGTAGAATACGTGCCCGATTCCAAACAGTAGGATGCCATTGATTAGCCGTTCAGGAGTGATATAGATTATTCCAGCCATTAAGAAATCGCCGAAGGTGCCACAGAGCATAGCTAAGAGGAGTAATAATGCGTATGTCTTCCATTCCTTGTTATTTTCTTGATAAAGATCTATAAAATTCACGAACGCCAATATTGCTATAGCAATTGATGATGAGAGAAACCAGGGAATTGTATCTCCGGTCACGATAAATGCACTTACAAGGATTAGGATACCAATAATCGCGAGCAATCTTACGTAATCAATGATTGATTTCAGGTACTTCTCAGTCATATTTTCACAAACCGTATCCATTAATCAATGAACAAGGCCCAGTGTTATAGATTTCTGACTAATAAGCATCTCCGAAGCAATGCTTTTCAGTACTTCAAATTGTGACTGAGTTATGGTCGTTCTTCAAGATGTCCTTGATGCCAGAGTAAGAATTCAGGATGTTGCATTGAAGACACCTGTCATGACATCAACGACCCTCGATACAATAATAGAAGGCGAAGTCTTCTTCAAGTGTGAAAATTTCCAAAGAGCTGGTGCCTTCAAATTCAGAGGCGCCTTCAACACTGTTAGCCAGTTGAGCTCAGAGGAACGTAGGAAAGGTGTCATCACCCACTCTTCTGGCAATCACGCGCAAGCCCTTGCTTTAGCCGCTTCGATTCTTGGAGTAAAGGCGACTATTGTCATGCCAAAGAACTCTCCACAAGTGAAAATTGAGGCGACACGCGGCTATGGGGCAGAGATTGTCTTTTGTGAAAATACTACTGAGAGCAGAGTTGCTGTCTGTGATTTACTAATCAAACAGAACGATTTCACGCTCGTTCATCCTTATAATGATTCAAGAATAATAGCAGGCGCTGGCACTGCAGCTCTTGAACTCATTGAAGAGGCGGGTCCATTAGATTATGTATTCGCTCCAGTTGGCGGCGGAGGATTCCTGAGTGGAACCTCAATTGCCACTAAGGGACTCTGTCACGATTCAAAAGTGATAGCAGTTGAACCTGCAAATGCTGATGATGCTTTTCGTTCTTTCAAGGCAGGCAAGATATTCCCCAGTCTTAATCCAAACACGATTGCAGATGGTCTTCGAACTCAATTAGGAGAGCTCACATTCAGGATTATTCAAGAATATGTGGATGATATTATAACTGTCACTGAAGAAGAGATTGTTCATGCAATGAAATTCATTTGGGAACGAATGAAACTTGTCGTTGAACCGTCAGGTGCGGTTTCTTTAGCGGGATTGCTTAAACTAAAAGACAAAGTTAAGCATAAAAAAATCGGTGTAATGATCAGCGGTGGGAATATAGATCTGACGAAGTTCTTCAATACTCTTCTATGAGCCATTTTCCGAATTTTTCGCCTTTGGTAGCCATATAGAGAACTCTGCACCCTCTCCAGGCTGTCCTTGCACTCTATCTCGGACTGCGATACGTCCACCATATTTGTCACAAATTTGCTTTGATTGTAGAAGACCTACTCCTCCATATCTTCTCGTTACATCAAAGATAGCTATCTTTAGGGCTTCTGATAATCCATGCCCATTATCGGAAACTGAAATCTCAAAGCCATCGCCGCTCTTGAATAGAGTGACCCAGACTTTCTTCTCGGGATTGGGATTGTGCTCAACTGCATTCTCGATCAGATTCGTCAGCAGCTGTTCTAGGAATTCATCTGCCTCAACGATCGCACCCTTGCTCTTTATAGCAAGGTCTATTTCTACACCCTCGTGTTGCTTTCTCTGTAACTCCACAATTTCCTCAATAGTAGGATCAAGCCTTCTAGGATGAAGTGGCACAGACATGAGTGGCTCTGTCACCTTCACCTTAGAAATCATACTCTGGCATCGTTCAACCGCTGAAACGATCTGTCCAAGTAATCTTCTGTCGTTCGGATCCCGCAGTTTTTCCTCTAAGACCATTGTACTCCCGAGAATAACCTGTAATTGATTTCTGAAATCATGGGACATTAAATCAAGGTAGAGCATTGCCCGTTCTTTCTGTGTTCGTATATGTTTATCCGCATTAATCCGTTCAGTAAAATTCATTGCCACTACTTGAAGTGCTGGATCTCCCTCAAACTCTACACGTCTTCCGAACACCTCTAAGTGTTGAAGGCTCCCATCCTTGTGAAAGACTCGCATGATTAACGGATTACTCCGAGGCGGCTCTCCCGCCATCAGGTCCTGAAGTCGATTGGTGAGTTTATCCCAATCATCTGGATGGATAATATTCTGAATGTTTCGTGGACTAAGAGCAAGCACTTCATTGACTTCTAAGCCAAGAAAACCTGCAAAGGCAGGATTGGTGAATTTAACAGCTAATGGCAGAGGTTGAATGATTACACTTCCTTGAAATGACTGATCAATGAGAGTCCTGTATTTTAGTTCTGATGCTTTCAGGGCTTCTTCCGCTTCCTTTCGTTCCTCAATATTTCTGGCAACACCCAATACACCAATTGGTTTACCATTTTCATCTCGCAAGAAGGTACGAGCAACTTCAGTCCAAATTATTGACCCATTCATGTGCTTCAGTTTTAACTCAATAGGCGGCGACTCTCCATGATGTTGAATTTGGTCTGACTTCTTCTCATGCTCAAGTGCTTCAGCCATTGTTCCTATGGCAGCCCAGACCGAATCCGCAGTCATCAGTTCAATCATGGATTTTCCTAATAATTCTTCAGCAGTATACCCAAGTAATAGTCCAACTGATGTGCTCACATACGTGAGATTTAACTCAAGGTCGGTCGTGAAGATGACATCGGTAACATTCTCTGCAAGTAGCTGATATCG
The DNA here is from genome assembly GCA_029858305.1 of Candidatus Thorarchaeota archaeon. GTDB lineage: Archaea > Asgardarchaeota > Thorarchaeia > Thorarchaeales > Thorarchaeaceae > SMTZ1-45. The sequence goes on along the minus strand of JAOUFI010000023.1, from coordinate 20,747 downwards.
TTTTTCACTGTCTTGAAGCGCAGCTTCTGTAGCAAGATGTTCTGTTTTCTCCGTGATTTGTCCCAAATACCCTTTGAGTGCACCACCTTTCTCAAGTCCTAAAGGTGTAACCCACGCATCAACAACCATTGTACCTGAACGTTTTGTATCGTATAGCTTCTTCTCTCTAACTTTATCAAAATCAAAAGTTACTTGGTATCTTACAGGTTCTCCACGAATCAGTTTAGCTTTGATCTCCGAAGGGACATTGGGATCATCAAAGAGACTAAATCCAAGAAGTTCTTCAATTCTTGAAACACCTCCAATGTCTAGGGCCGCCTGATTTGCTGCAATCAAAATACCTTCAGAATCGAAGAGTTCAAGTCCTACTTGTGAATCTTCGAAAATTCGCCTCATCATTTCTGCACTTTCTTCAAGTGCTTCACGTGATTCTTTCAGCTCTGAAATATCAGTTATGACTGCAAATGATCCTTTGTGCTTGCCATCTCCATTCATAAGGGGCGCTCCAGAAACAATAGTGAATACTCCTTCTCCTGAGCTCTTGATCCATTCCATCTCATATTGCGTTGCCTGCCCCTTTGTCCGCTGTCGAATATTCTCACGAAGTATTTTCTTATTTGCATCATCGAGGAAATCGGTCAGAGCCTTGCCAATCATCTCTTCAGGAAGGTATTCAAGCATTTTAGCAAAACGAGGATTGACATATGTGAAGATGCCTTCATTATTGACAATACCAAATCCATCATTCATGGATTCTACTAATGCCCTGTATCGGATTGCTTCTTCTTTATGAGATGATTCATTCTCAGAACCATTTCCCGATTTTTCGGCCATATTCCTGTTCTGCTCTCGTATAACTTTGATTGCTTTTTCATTATGCATTAATGCAACACATATAGAATTCTCTACGATGTAGTCATTTCATCACTCAATCTACGTAATATGTTCGGCTATCTCTCCGGGCATTAGCGATACTATTCAATATACTCTGTATCTCAGCAACTGCTAATGCTATCTAGTTGATGTAATCAGGCGACCGATATGTCACGTTGGATAATGCACATCGATCTAGATGCTTTCTTTGCTAGTGTAGAGCAGTATAGAAATCATCCAGAGCTTATCGGACGTCCTGTTTGTGTAGGTCATGATCCAAAAGGTGGCAATGGAAGAGGTGTTGTACGAGCTGCATCATATGAAGCTCGTGCCAAAGGTATTCATGCTGGGATGCCTGTTTCACAAGCTTACAGACTATGTCCAAATGCCGCATTTGTCGAAGGCTCGTTTGAAAGCTATGTTGCAGCATCTGATGAGTTTATGGAGGTTCTAAGAGATTTTGCTGATGATGGACGTGTGAGAAGAGCTAGTATTGATGAGGCATACATTGAGGTTTCTCAGACTTGCCTGTCATATGACAGCCCTAGAGAACTAGCCATAGAGATACAAGAATCAATACGGATGCGTACATCCCTTCCTTGTTCAATTGGTATTGCGCCTAACATGTCTGTTGCAAAAATTGCCACAGGCATGAATAAACCACGTGGCATCACTTTAGTAGGTCCCACCCAGTCAGATGTTGAAAGCTTCCTAGCACCACTTCCTGTTGATGCACTCAATGGAGTTGGAAAGAAGACAGCGGACTGGTTGCATAAATTCGGAATCGAAACGCTTGGACAGATACAAACGATGACACTTCCAGAACTCTGGCCTGTTATGGGTAGAGGATCAGTCTGGTTGCACAATAGAGCCCTTGGGATTGATGATAGACCTCTTATAGATAATGGGGCAAGGGTTAGAAAATCTATTAGCAAAGACATGACATTTTTTGAAGACATTAGACCTGATGCTATTGTGTACATCCATGAATCTCTGAAAAACATGTGTTCACGAATTGGTGATAAATTAATCAAGAAAGCGTTGAGATTTAGAACTGTTACAGTGAAAATACGATACAATGATTTTACAACAATCCAGAGAAGTCGAAGTATCCCAGTTGAAACCAATGATACAAAACTGCTTGAAAGATTGGCTCTGGAGATTTTTGATCAAAAGAGAAATTCACTCAAACCAATCAGATTAGTAGGTGTGAAGGTTTCTGGACTGAGTGATGTGTCTGAGCAATTATGTTTGACCGAGTTCATGTAGTAATCAATCTACTTCAGAATGAGTCTTTCTTCGTCTATTTCCATAACCGCTTCCTTTACGCGATCTGATAGCTTGGCTACCATTCTCACAATTCCTTGGATGTAGGACTTGTTAAAATCTTCCTCTAAAAGTGTTGTATACCCCATAATGTTCTGCAGGATTCCCGTTAAGTCATGTGATAACCTGTGGATGAACTCACTTGCAACATTTGATGGTATTCCTTTTGGTGCAATCTGCTCTTTCAATTGGTACTTTGCATCGATGACTTTTCCGATAATGTCATGAATTGCTTTGAATTGCTCCCGTATGTCTGTTCCCTTAAGCACATAATAATCAGCACCCAGATTCAGGGCCTTTATTACAACCTCTTCCCGTGAGTGTCCTGTCCACATGATAAAACCAATCTCATCGCCTGCACAGCGAAGGGCTTCCAAGAAATCGAGACCAGTCGCATCAGGCATAAGATAGTCTGAAATGATAATATCGAACTCTTCCTTTTCCATGATCCCAAGGGCATCTTTAACAGATAGTGCTACTACCAATTCGAGATTTGGATCTGTTTGCTGGAAGAGAATTCTGGCAATATCCAGAAGCTCCGCATTGTCATCAACAAATAGCACGCGAACTTTCATTTGCCTGCACTCCCAAGAAGTTGCATAATATTCACTGGGCAGTACATAGGTTTTCGCGTTGTATAACCCGCGACTAGAAGTCGATGAATATTAATTTTACAATGATTTCAAAGCGGAGAAGGAGTTCCAAACAGGTGTCTAGCCAAGGAAATATATTGAAAGGAAAATTCATTGAAAGGCCCAATAGATTTCTCGCGAAAGTTGACATTAAGGGTAGAATTGTGGAATCGTTTGTGCCTAATCCCGGTAGAATGCTTGAATTTATGGTCCCTGGTAAGGTGATTTATTTACGTGAGAATTCAGCTGAACATAGAAGAACTGAGTATGATATGATTGGCGTCCTTCACGATGGGATTCAAGTGTCAATTGATAGCAATCTTCCCAATCGATTTGTCCGGAGTCTTCTTGAGAAACATTCCCTTCCATTTTTTTCGCCTTATGAAAAGGTAATCCCTGAACCCCGTCACTTTCAAGGACGGTTTGATTTTCGTTTGGAGGGTGAAGATAATACTACATTAATTGAGGTCAAATCTTGTACACTTGTGGAAGATGGCCAAGCTCTCTTTCCTGATGCTCCAACGCTCCGAGGCACAAGACACATGAAGGATCTTGTCAGAGCTTTAGAAGATGGTGTCGCAACTAAAGCTGCTGTAATATTTGTCGTCCAGCGACATGATGCGATGAGTTTCGCTCCCCATGATGGGAATGATCCAGATTTTGGTAGCGCACTTCGAGCTGCCCATGACTCTGGAGTTGATATCATCCCCATTGTAACTAGAGTTATCAATTGGAACCTTCATCTGCAAAGACGCATTCCCTTTATCCGAGGCCCTTTGAATTTCAAGAATTGATAGTACATCCGTACTTGAACCATTGACTTATTATTGTTGAAAATGCATCAAACAGATTGGCAATCTGACTGAAAGGCGGGAGCGAACATAAACGCGATTGAACGCGAAGATATAACGCGGATGAAGAGCAATGAATTGCTCCGTTTGGCAAGAGTACTTAAGATACCCATTGAAACGCGGGCAATCAAACGAAGCTGGCTCATCGATGAGATTGTGATTGAGTTCGAGCGACGAGAACCAGAGAAGATTCCAACGCCAAAACTTCATTCGCCTGCAATTCAAATCGAACATTTGGAAAAGCGTTTTGGTTCAAAGGTTGCAGTACGGGATTTCGAGCTAAAAGTCAATCCAGGAGAAATTGTAGGTCTTGTAGGTCCCAATGGTGCTGGGAAAACAACCACACTTCGCGTGCTTACAGGTATCATAAAACCCACTAAAGGCACGGTTAAGGTCAATGGTTTCGATATGTTTAAAGAAACTCTGCGCGCAAAGCACAGCATCGGATATATCCCTGAAAAACCCACATGCTATCCAAGTCTTACCGCCCGGGAGTATGTCATGTTCATGGCAAGAATCTATGATTTACCTACCGAAATTGCTCTTGTTCGAATGAGGTATTTCGTTGATGTATTCCAACTTGACGAATTTCTAGATTCGTACATAGGTACATTATCCAAGGGAAATCTCCAACGAGTCCTCCTAGTTGGTATTTTTGTAAGAAATCCACCATATGTTCTAGCACTTGATGAACCCATTTACGGACTGGATCCGCGGGGAGCGTGGAATCTCAAGGCATTGTTAAAACGTCTAAGAGACGAGGGTTCTGCCATTTTAATATCAACACACATCCTAGAGGTGGCATCAGAACTCTGTAACAGGTTTGTCATTATGAATGAAGGTGAGGCAGTTGGTCGCGGAACTCTTGATACTCTTTTGAGTAATCATAAAAATGCCCGAAATCTTGAGGAAGTGTTCCTAGGTTTAACCGGTGGAATCCCCCAGTAGGTGAATGTTGTGAAGTCACAAATGTACGAACTATTCAAGAATGAGGTTCGAATGCTTTACAATCAATTCAAGCAGACTATCACAACACCTTCAATGCTCCTGTTTTATTGCGTAACAGTATTTGGTATCTTTTTTGTGAGTATGATTGTATCATCATTACTGACTTTGTCCCCAGTGTTTTTCCAACTAGGTACAATTCTAGAAGATATTATTGATAGAGGAATGCTCTTTGCAGCTTTTGGACTCTTGAGTGTTACATCTGTTGTGAGTGGTTTTTTTGGGCTCGGACCAGCTTCAGGGCTTACTTCTATTCAAGAAAATGTGCTACTCCCAGCCCCTGTACTCCCTCATCAGGTCTTCTTGGGCAACTATGTCCGTCGAATTATACGAAGGCTAGTCTTTGCTTTTTTGGGCGTGCTTGCAATTCTCCCTTTACTGACTGAAGCCAATCTATTGTTTTTCAATGCATTCTTCTTGATAATTAGTTTTATAGTATTTTTAGAAACAAACTATTTTCTTGGTGCAGTGAGTTCATACATCAGAATTACCGTCGAAAGACGAACACGAAGCCGCTTACGCTATTTTCTTGCTGTGCTCTTGGGCATGATAGTCTTTTATCCTGTTTTCCCTGAATTCACCTCTACCTTCACTCCAGCCTTTCTAGCGCCTTCGAATGCATTTGGGCTAGTATTGACTGAGATGTCTGGTGTGTTTTCAATTAATCTTAGTTTTATGATTGGTTTTCAACTTCAATTCATTGTCTTCTTCATAGCACTTCTATTCACGGCAAACATTTGCAACTATGATTATTATGAGCTGTTTTCTCTTGTAAAAGGGCGTGATGAGATGGAAGGCAATTTTAGTCGATTTGCTCGTGGTGAGGTGGACTTCTCAAATAATCGTTTCAGAGACCCAATGGTTTGGATTATGTTGAAGGACTTCTACAGTCGCTTACGATCACCATTTCAGATATGGAAATATGTCTATGTAGTCGTTGGAACGATTTTTGTTGTGTACTTGAACTTGTTCCATCCTGAATGGTTTAGATCAGTTCAAATACCTCCCAATCTTGCTTTCGCAGTTGTACCCGCCTTTCTCTTAATGCTAATTCTGCTAATTCAAATGTCGAGTGTAACATCGATGCTGAGCTTTGTAGATGAGAAAGAAAATGTGTACCTTTTGAAGGCTAGTCCTTTTAGGTCGAGAGATATAATCCTAGCCAAATTCCTACTGAGCCTCTTTGAGGTTGGTATTGCAGTGATTCCTGCTTGCGGGCTATTAATCTATATTTTACGAATTGAAGGTTATATTGCTCTGATCACTCTAGCTGCTCCTCTAACCATCTTATTCACGGCAATTGGCATAGCCATTGGAGCATATGTGCCTGTATTAACCAATGATCCTCGTACTTTACCAGTTCCACTAGCGTTCTCATACCCTATCATTAACCTTTCACTTGGTACGCTACTACTAGGTATTGTTACTATTTTTGCAGGTAATCTATATCTCCTCCTAATACTACCATTATATTCTGTTGGCTTTATGGCCGTTTTTTTGGGAATTGCCGCCAAGGCTTTGAACTCTTATCTTTAAATCACCATTTTCCTGCTAATCTGAGGGCATTGGCAATAACAAGAAATGTAAGACCCATATCACCTACTCCAATTGCCATCCACAAGGTCAGAATACCAATGCTTGCAAGAATCCCAGTCACCGCTTTGACAGTAAGAGAAGTAGCGACATTCTGACGTACGACTCGCATTGTCTTCTTCGAGTTTTGAATCAATTCAGGTATTTTGGTCAGATCCTGTTCCATTAACGCAACATCTGCGACTTCCAAAGCTGCATCTGATGCAGCAGCTCCGAGTGCGACACCAACGTCTGCTGATGCGAGAGCAGGTGTGTCATTTATTCCGTCACCTACCATTAAGACGATTCCATTCCTCTTTAGCTCTTCAATTGCGCTTACTTTCTGATCTGGTAATAACTCTGCTCGATAGTCATCAATGCCAATTTCCTCTGCAATCTCTCTTGCAACATTCTCGCTATCACCAGTCAACATGACTGTGTGTATGCCCATTTCCTTGAGTTTCTTAACTGTCCGTTTTGTTCCTGGCCTTAATGTGTCTGAGAGAACTATTGTTCCTAGGTGTTCTGATCCATTGGCAACATATACCATTGTTCCAGCTCCGCAATCATGTGCTTCTACCGAATCCAAAGGAACTTGATTGTCAAGAAGGAGTCTTCGATTACCAACAAAATACTCAGTTTCACCTAGATTACCGATGACACCTCTTCCTGGTATCGACCTGAATTCTGATGCTTGAACCTTCTCCACATTTTCTCTAATTGTAGCCTCGATAAGTGCTCTTCCGATAGGATGTTCTGACATCGTTTCGAGTGACGCAGCAGCAGACAAAACTTGGTCTCGTGAATAGTTGTTATGCATACATACATCCTTGACTGACAACACGCCTTCTGTGAGCGTGCCCGTTTTGTCAAAAGCAACAACTCCTGTCTTGCTCATCTGTTCGATGAAAATTCCTCCTTTAACTAAGATACCATTTCTTGCTGAGCCCGCAATTGCTGATACCATACTAACTGGAATCGAGACCGCAAATGCGCAAGGGCAACTAATTACTAGAAGAGTTAATCCCCGATATGTTGAATCAGTAATGGATAGTCCCTGCACAAACGATATGATTGCTACTAGTAGTGCCAGAAGGACGACTATCGGTGTATAGATCACTGAAAACCTAGAAATTGCCTTCTCTGTCGGTGCTCGATTCTTGCGAGAGGCATCTACCAAGTTAATAATCTTTGAAAGAACTGATTCATTTGATTTCTCGGTAACTTCTACTTCGATGTATCCCTCTTGGTTTATCGTGCCTGCATAGACATGATCGCCGACTGACTTCGGTATTGGAAGTGACTCTCCAGTGATTGATGATTGATTAACAGATGTTGCACCTGTTTTGATTATTCCATCAAGTCCAATCTGTCCTCCAGGCCGCACAATCAGGATATCTCCTATTTTAACATCCTCTGGAGTGGTACAGAATTCTGTTCCGTCCACTTTGATTGTGACTGACGGAGGTTCTAGTTCTACAAGCGCCTGTATCTCATCTCTGACTTTATCCTCTGCTTTCTCCTCCAATAGAATTGAGATGTAGAAGAGAAACATCACTGCCGCTCCTTCGGCGGGGGCTCCAATTATCATCGCTCCAAAAGATGCAGATGTCATTAGAAAGTGTTGATCAAGTTTCAATCGAGCGAGTCCTCTAAGTCCTTTCGGGATAACGAATTGCCCAGCAGAGAGCATCGAAGCCAGAAATGCAGCATAGATCCACATCAAATCTACGCTAAGAATCTCTAGGATTAAGCCAATGCCGATCATTCCTGCAGAGAATACTGCGATGCCATATTTGTAGTTCTTTGGCTTGCGATCGGTGACTTCCTGTGGACTACCACAAGTCGTACAGGTGTCTTCAGCTACCTCTAACATGTTCTTGTGCCCTCGTAAGAATATCTACAATACAATCATCATCGATTTTGTAATAGACCTGTTTTCCAAGTTGTTTATGCCGCGTAAAACCCAGTTTCTCTAACATACTCAGATGATGACTAACTCGGCTAATTGACATATTCAAGATCTGTGCAATATCGGAAACACAGATGCCACTCTCCTGAGTTAATACAGATATTATTTGAAGTCTTGTTGGATCTGACAACGCTTTGAACATAGCTATGACACCAGAGATCTCATCTTCATCATATCCAAGATGAACCTGTTTACCTTCGCTCACCAATATCGCCACTCCTCAATCGAATAGATCATATAGTCTCACTCAACAATTAACATTCAAACATTTGTACAAGCGTTTTAATATTATCTATCTGACTAAGACGTTTTGTGATCCAAAGTTATTTCGAACAAACAAGTATTATCTAGGAAAAGTAGCACTTGTTTTGATTGACAGGGATTCCACCATGCACAAAGAACAGCAAAATCCATGCTCTCTTCTGATATTCAAAGAAAGCGTAGCTCCACCTCCGGATAGTTGGTCATTATCCAAGTGGTGATAGATTTGCAGGATCATGAGAACACGAAGCGCGCACCTGACCATAATATTCACTTTGAAGATATGGTCATGATGGCAAATGATGGTATCATGGTCATTCAAGAGGATCGATTAGCTATTGTAAATCCCGCTCTGCATAGAATGCTTGGTTTTGATGATGGTGAGCTAATTGGTAAACCTGTCAGTAGTATCCTCGACATAGCAACCGCCCATTACTATAAGGAAGGTCAAGAGGCTCTTCATTGGGGTGAATTAGATCAGCCTAGTTTTCGTGCTTGCCTCATGATGAAAGGAAGCACTCTACTTGATGTAGAAATTAGCACATCATACTTCGTGATATCTGGTCTCCCTGCAACGCTTGGAATTGTTAGAGACATCACGAGCCAGAAAGAATTGGAAGCTGCAATAGATGCCTCCGAGAGTCGATACAGGGCACTATTCGACTCATCTCCCATTGCTTACATTACGCTCAGTCTTCGAGGAAATATTCTCCAAATCAACAAGGCTGCGTGCCGTCTTCTAGGCTATCAGGAAGATGAACTTCTTCGGAGAAATCTTGCGACTTTTCTCCCAAATGAGGAAAGGAAAGAGATTCTCACCGCGGTCATGTCAGAAGTTTCACAAGGCAAGAGCCTTGAGGACTTTGAGATGCAACTTCAGCGATCTGATGGAAGATCTACATGGGTGAGTGTGACCGCGAACCTTTTGGAGTATCCTGACAAGTCTTCAAATATAGGTCTAATGGCAATTGATATTGACAGAAGAAAAACTGCTGAAGGCAGAGAAAATGATGAACGGGAGCGTGCTAACCTCTATCTTGAGGTGATGACACATGACCTCAACAATATCAATCAGAGTCTATTATTCTCACTTGGGCTTGTAGAAGCAATGCCCAAACTGTCTGAGCAGATTCGTTCTATGATGCAGCAATCAAGTTGGCAAATTAGACGTTCTGCTCGAATGACGGCAAATATGCATGCTATTTTGCGACTCCATGAATCTCCACCTTCACTAGAAGAAGTGGATCTTTTTGATTATATTCAGATAGCCAAGTATGCAGCTGAAGAGGACTTCCCGTGGAAGAAGCTCTCGTTGAAAACTAACATTAGAAAAGGGGAGTTCAAGATCGCGGGTCACGAATACCTTCACCAAGTCTGTTTCAATATTATTCACAATTCGTTGTCCTTCGATGAAAATGATATTGTAGAAGTTGAGGTGAATGCAGAGCGTATTGACAATTTGAAGATGGTTAGAATCGAATTCATCGATAAAGGTCCTGGTGTTCCTGATGAAGCGAAAGAATTCATTTTCAGAAGAACAGGGAGTCCAGATCAACAAATTATCGGGAGAGGTTTAGGACTCACATTAGTGGACCAAATAGTCAAAAGTTTGGGAGGTAGGATAAGGGTCGAGGACCGCGTCCAAGGTAACCATTCAAAAGGTGCCAAGTTTGTAATGATGCTTCCAATGTGGGTTGAAGCACAGGAATTGCCTTGCGGCCGCTATACTTGCATTACCTTCTACAAATCAAACCATTGTGTATTCTGTGATCCTGCTATGGAAACACTTCTAAGAGTACTTGACGAACTCAATGTGCCTCGCACGATTATAGAAGAAATCAATGTTGATGATCCATCGAAGGGGGTCGATCGCAATCAGCTTCCAATGCTTCCATTCATCAAGATCTGTGAGGAACAATTAACGGGATTCATATCCGATGAGTCCATTCGGAATGCAGTCCTAAATCTAGCTTTGAGGAATTGTTATCCGGACTTCATCTAATTTGAATATGGAGAAAAAGAAAGAAAATGAGGGATTGCCTCCCTCAAGTTTGTTAGTTTAGAAAGTCATTGTACGGTCGTGCTTTAACACATCATCCACCATGGTGGCAGCTCCCGCAATCTCAATTCTGGGGTCTCTCAGGTCTCCCTGCTTGATTCCTCTGAATTCAACAGAGTTTGAGCAGACCTGAATCTTTCCACCAGCTTCGAGGAAGGAATTGATGAGATCCGGCAACGGTGGAAAACCTGGTGCCTTCACTTTCTCGGCAGCTCCCTTCTTCATCAACATGACTCCATCCATCATGAGGAAGATCGTCACCGAAACATCAAGTGTCTGTGCAGTAGTACCAGTTACAAAGGGACCATAGCATCTCTCCGCCGCTTCAGGACCCCATTGTCCAACAATATATAGACTAGCCATTTTTGATTTCATCTCCTACATGACAGCCAATTCTACGTAGTAAATTACGAGTCCAAGCAGCAAAAACAACGTGACCAATAAATTGGTCATGTGCGAGCTGTGAAACGGACCGCCTTGCATTGTCTTTAGCAGAGTGGGCAGAATCTGACCAAACTGCATGAGTGTTCCAAGTAAAACAAGAATGAAGTCAAGGAATATAATGATGTGAAGATAATCAAACATTGCTGGTGCAGGAGGGAAGAAGAAACCCACAACCAAGGCAGCAATGCCAATCATCATCGCAATCATCAATGCCATGACTTGGTTCATTAGATAGAAGCCCATTCTCCTAGCAAGCATAAAGCCCGAGAACATAGTACTAATGTTCAAGGCCAGAAGAACGAACAGAATCAATTGAAAAAGTGCCATAGTATTACACCTGTTGTCTTCTGAGCTAAAAAAATATTAGATAAACATGTCGAAAAGGAACATTTTCATAAGCGTAATGGTTTCATTCTGTAAATACAGGTCTTAACTTATGCTTGTTTTCGTACATAATTATGTGAAAAAAACTAGTGAAATTAATCACTAGAGAAATGCATAAAACCATTCATTAATCGAGCAAGGAGCGACACAACAATGACCGATCATCAATTTGCAGCAGAGTTCGATGCAAGTGGGTTGAGATGCCCCATGCCAATTTTAAAGACGAAGAAGGAAGTCCAAGCAATAGAGGTTGGACAGATTCTCAAAGTGATAGCCACAGATATCGGCACAAAGAAAGATTTCCCCGCCTGGGCTGAGAGAAGTGGCAATGAGATAGTTGAACTTGTTGAAGAAGGCGATAAGCTCATTTGGTACATCAAACGTATCAAATAGATTTGAAAAAAAGACGATGGGGAGGAGATTCCTAGCTCACTTTAAAAGATATACTAGGAACAATCATCCTCCTTACTTCTTTATTGCTGTTTCTTCTTTTTATCCTCTGACGCCAACTCACCCAGAGCTTCTTTCATAAGCCCTTTGAAATCAAAGCCCATCATTTTTGACATCAGCATCATTGGTAGAAGTACATTACCAAAGACTTGGAAGGCTCCAGCCCCAGCTCCGCCTTCTTCAGTCCCTTCAGCACCCATAGCTCCACCCCCTCCGAAGAGAGTTATGTCGCCGATGTCTATCTGTTTATAGATCTCGGGGAGCATCTGGAGAAAGTCTCTAGCAAACGCCTGTGGTGAATAATCCTTTGCAGCAGCTAGGGTCTTTTTGATACCCTCTGCCTGAGCAGAAGTGACCTTTAGAATCTGACCAGCTTCAGCCTCAGCTGTAATGCTAATCTTCTCAGCATCAGCCTTAGCCTCCTGAAGAATGCGTTGAGCTTGTACCTCAACCTCTTCCTTAATCTTACGTTGTTTCTCAGCTTCGGCATTCAGCTTGGCAACCTCTAGGTCTTTTGCAGCCTCAACCTCAGCTTGCTGCTTTTCGTACTTCTTCTGCATCAGGTCTTTTTGAAGCCCGATCTCTAGAACACTCTGTTCACGCTGCTTCTCGGCCTCTTGAATGTCTCTCAGCTGCTGTTGCTCCTGAACACCTACTAGCACGTCACGTTCAATCTCCTGAGCTCTGAGGACTTTTGATCTTTCGATGTCTCTGGTGCCAGTTGCCTGGTCTGCCTCAATCAACGCAATCTGTGCCAGGCGGTGCATCTCAGCCTCACGAGGCTTTGACATGTCCCTCAGGAATGATTCATTGACAACCATAACATCTACCAATTCGACCGTGACTATTTTTAGTCCCCACTCACTGACTATGTCAATCAGTTCTTTCTTTACAGCCTCAATTATCAGTTGTCGTTCTTCCAGTATCTCTTCTACCGCCAGTTGTGCGCACGCTGTTCGCATAACAGACTCGATAATGGCTGTTAATCGATTTGGTATTTCCTTCCATATCACGTTGTTAATAGTGGCAATAGCATTATCCGCCTGCCATTGAAGGACTGCGCTTAGCCTGATCTTCTGTTTCTCCTTGGAGAGAACAGACTCCGCTGAGATATTTAACTGCTGTACAGTTCTATCCACAGCAAGAATCCTATCCAAGAAGGGTATTCTGACTACCATGCCTCCTTCCCCTTGCTTTATGGCCTTACCCTTCCGTAGATGGACGTAGAAGATGTTTGGATCAAAGATACGTACGTACTTCTTCACGTAGAAGGCCGTCAGCAGAACAAATAATATGATTAGGAAAGCAATTGCTATTCCCAGATTACTGGAGAACCAGTTGAATATATCAGCTTGCATTTGAGTTCTACTCACAACATTCTGTACTTTGGCATCTTCAATGCTTGCCTCATTACTCCTTGAGACACTACTAGCTGGATTGGTCTACTCCACCCTAAGTCTTCAGCCAAGTTCTTGATATCTCCCGCTTCCCTGACCTCTGACTTTCCATCGTTTGCATCTCTCAGAGCAGTTTGATGGCAACTTTCAGACGCACTTGTGTATATTTTGGTTTGAGGGATTATAAACTCTCGTAGAAAAAAGTGCTGAAATCTATTCCTCTACCTTTTTTGGTTCGTCTCTTCTTCGGCTCTGTTTCTGGACCCACTTTACAACTTCTTTCCGAGGATCAACATACACGAATTTATCGCTTGCAGACACAGCATAGAGGTGTGTGCCCTTCTGGAAGACAACTCCTTTTTGGAAAGGTCTAGCATAGAATCTTCTCAGACCCATCTCAGTGTGCACGCGAATCTCTCCGAAATCGTCGCGTATTGTGCTAACTGCTTCGACCTCAAGACCGACAATGTGTTGAGGCTTGATGTTGAAACCAGTTTCAACAAAGAACTTACCAAGGATTGTACGCATCATCCAGACGAGAAGCGCAGTTCCGCCCACCTGTATGAATATCTTAACTACAAAGGGGAAAGCAACTTCTTCATAGTACATAATCACGCCCAGGAAACCAAAGGTGACAAGAGTCGTACCAATTGTGACTCCAAGGGGTGCTCCGCGCTCTGCCTCAAAGAATCCAGAGTGACTATGTTCAATGTCATGATCAACATCGACGTCGTGATCAGTGTCATGTTCCGTATCATGACCCACCTCGTGATGCTCTATATCATGGTCAACATGTTCGACTCCGTGGTCAACATCATGTTCAACTTCATGAGACACATCGTGGTCGAAGTCATGTTCTACTTCATGTGAGATGTCATAATCGACATCATGGTCGACCTCGTGGTCATAATCATGCTCCACTTCATGTTCAACAGCATGATCAACATCGTGTTCCACTTCATGTTCGACAGCGTGATCAACATCGTGGTCCATTTCATGTTCGACCGAATGATCAATATCATGCTCGACTTCTCCATGTTCAACTGAGTGGTCTATATCATGGTCAACGTCATGTTCAACCTCATGAGCATGTTCAGAGATTGCGGCGAATACTTTGCCTAGAAAGAACATACCAAACGTATAGAACAGGCCTGCTATCAAAATACCAAATGAGATTTCCCTCAAGAGAGCTGCAATTGCTACTAGATCCTGCATTTCCATCAACCACTCTAAGTATGTGAAGTACGCCTGACTTCCATTACTTGATTGATTATTCTCACGAAACCAAATAAATCTGAGCGGGCGTCTTCCAGCAATAGATGCAAACCGAGCACATTATGATTAGCAATCACAAACTGCGCATCTAGTGCTTCATTTAAGGAATCTAGTTCGCAATACTGCTGTACACGTCGCGCGATTTTACAGAATTACCTTTTTTGTCATGATTATGCTTCTTCATCATTTTTCCTTTCAAAGACGAGGATCCTATTTGAAAAGCTAAGAATATTATCAGGGGCATAATCATGGCAGACATCATAATGAAGCCACCAAACCAATGATGATAGACTATCACCCTGAGATATTCAACACCCGCGAATGCAGTTATTGCAAGAAACAGAAGAACACCTGATTGTTCTACCAAACTGATTGCTCTCCTCTTCCATACTGCTCTGAATTCATGAATATTTCCAATGATACGAGTTATCAATGCAATGGCTCCTATGGGATAGGCGCCTATTTGCATGGTTGCCAAAATGAGACTCCACCGTGTCCCTAAGTGTCGTTGGTAGTCTATGATTGAATAAGTGACAATATTGTAGATGCCATTGTTGAGTAAGAACCCTAAAATCATTACCAGAAAGATTGAGCAAATCAATGTATCAATTGTTGCCTCTATTCGAGTTCGTCGTCCAAAAATACTTCTCGAATCCAACCTATTTATGACAAACCTTCGATAGGGAAAATAGAAAACGATTAGAAGCCCGGTTACAGCTATCTCCACGATAAGAAAACTAATCCAATTGTAAAATTCACTGGATACAAAATCAAATGATGAATGATCAAAGCTGACGTATATCTGGGGCAAGTTAAAGACAACAATCCAGCCAATTATCTTCAGATAGAGCCTCCCCATAGTGTTGGGCAAACATGCTAGTAGCTCTGCTTTATCCTCACGAAGAATTTCCTTCTCTCTAACAGAACTCGTTTTTGGCTCATCTTGAGTCTTCCACCACAGATTCTGAGTACCAGTTACAACATTGAAAAGCACAACTGAACCATAACCTACAATGAAAGGCAGAAGGAATGGACTGAGATTTGAAAGAATAGACCAATAATAATACATTGAGGAGTAAGAAATCCAAAAGACAGATGCATTTAGTCCTACGAGGAGTGCTAGATTGATGATAAATTGCTTTCGAGAATTCCTGATGGGATCCTTATCATCACGGAATGTGACCAAACGATAATAGATTCTGGCTCCAAGTAGAAGACAGACTGGAACTCCACAGAACATGATGAAGAATGGGCTATTACCCATGAGCGTAGCAATAAGAAAAAGGACAATTCCTATGAAAGAAATCAGAGAGTCGAGTCTTAGGACATTGATTCCTGCTTCCGGAATTGAATTCTCAGGTAATGTTACAAAGTTCTGAAGAGCAGACCATTCTCGATAGGCTCTGCGCCAGAGTATAATTTTATTCCACTTCAGGTTGTTTGAATGAAAGAACAGCACACATGTCACAAGGGCTGCTTGACAAATGGGTATTAGAAGCGTCCAGAGAGGTTCACCAAGAGGGCCTACGACGAATGTCAGCATCGATGCAATCAGTATCCAAATCCATGATTGAACGCTTGTCGTTAGAAAGAATGAGAAATAGCTTACAGTTGGATCTTCTTGAGAGATAGGAGTAAGTTGTGGCTGTGCCTGCTGCAATGGCTCATGTTGAACAAGTTCCTGCGACTCGCGAATGATCTCTGGCTGAACTGTTTCGTCAGGGATAGTTTCAGGAAGCATCGAGTATTTGTATTCATCAGCAACTTCACCAGGCGCGCCAAATTGAGCTACAACTTTCTTAGCTGATTGGACTGTGATTTCTCCCTCCCCCTGGTCTCTCGCAGATTCATGCATGTAGGACCGAAGCTCACTGATTACATCATCAGCAATTGAATCTGGCAATTTTTCTCGTACTAGTAGAAGATATTCTTCAATGACACGCTCTCCCTCATCATTCATTTAAGCCCTGCCTCCATTATGAGTTGATTTAATTGTTCATTCAAACCTTCCCACGATTTGACCATCCTTCTCAATATCCTTCTTCCATCTCTAGTAACATAATAGAGTCTGCGTCTCTTTCCAGATGCATCTGACCAACGTCCCTCTAGAATACCTCTCTTCTCAAGTCTTCGCAGAAGAGGATAAGTAGTACTAGGTTCTACTTGCAGACCCTCGTATGCTTCTCGACTGAGTTTCTTCATAATGTCATACCCGTAAGACTCACCCTCTATGATGATAGCCAGGATTGCGAGAGAAAGAGCGCCCCTCCTAATCTCAAGGGACCAATGTTCATATTCCCTTTCAGGGTCGGGTTTTACTTCCTCATCAGTCATGAGTCCCCTTCTCCGTACTGAGTGTGAAGGCTAGTATGTATAACGATATAGTATGTGACACGATATATAATTTACGGTTTTGTTGGTTTTACGACAGGTCCGAAACATCTTAATATAGAACATTGGTCATTCGCCATCCTAGGTGCTTGTAGTGAGTATCATTGAACATATTGCTTCGTTGCTTGATCAGGTTGATATCAAATATGAGCGGGAATCCGGAGCTCTAATGATGCGTTGGAAAACCGATCACTTTGAGGACCTGAAAATCAAGGTCATCTCAAATAAGGATGAGACTTGGGCATATATCGTTGCACCATTCACGAATTTCTACCAAGTCGAGGAAGCCAAGAGAATGAAACTTGCATATGATATGCTCAAAGAGTCATGGAAAGCGAATGGTGTGAAATATGCTATTGATGAAGATGACGATATCATCGTTATAGCTGAAACGAATGACACAGACCTGACGCCTGATGAAATTAGAACTCTTGTGGGACATGTTGTACACGCATGTGACACTCTTTGGGAGATCTATCCTGGATAGAGATTTGTTGGAATTGGGGCAGTATTAACTGAGGACCAGCTATTATTTCAAAATTCGATAAGTAGTCGACACTTTGATAAGTTGAACATGCTGGATAGTCTTTGTGATATGGATATGAGTGCAGAAATCCCGGTTACCAAATTTCCTTCGGATAAGCGGGAACGTCTTGTTCTGATTCTCCATCCAAAAAGGGCTTCATCGATTTTCTACTACGTTTTTGGAGTAGTGGCTTTTCTGGTAGGCCTCATCTTCATGACCTTGACATCACTCGGCACAATTCCACGTAGTAATCTTTCTTGGTTGTTGAGTCTCTCAGCAATGGTTTTTGGAGTTCTTCTAATTATCGGAGCAGAATCTAGATATTACTTCACACTTTACATCATCACAACTTGGAATGTACGCGTAAGAAAAGGGATTTTCAGACGCAAGACCACTCGTGTGTTTTATGATGAGATTTCACTTTGTCGAACAAATAGTAATGCTGAAGAGAAACGAGTTGGTATGGGTGATGTAGAGATCTGCTCCACAGAATCAAAAGATAATCCTCTAATAGTCTTCGATGAGGTACACAATCCTGAAGGCGTTAAGGAAATTATTACCAGATTTATGCAGTCTATCCCAGACCCCGTACCTTGGAAGCATCTTGATAGAAAATAGAATCATCTTCTTTCTCAGGATTGACATGATTTTGGGTAGTTTCTTCTTTTAATAGGTCTTTTTTTATACAAAGGATTCCTTCTGAACAAATCTATAAACCTCTGTGACAATTGACATCAACGTTCATACAATGAAGAGGCTGGAGATGTAGATGGTGGCCAGATTCACCATTAGATACATAGATTCAGAAGGCGAAAGGTATCAGGTTGAGAAGGATGATTATCATTCCGAGATTGACTTGTCTGACCTTGGAATAAAATCAGTGAGTCTTGAGCCTATCGGCAATTGTCCCCGTCTTGAAAAACTGATTCTCAATACGAACATCATATCTGCCATAGACTTGATGCCTCTCTCCGCATGTACAAAAATGAAGATCCTCAGCATAACATCAAACAGGCTTGAAAACATCGATTTACATCCTTTAGCTAGGTGTCGGGAATTAGAAGCTATTGAGCTATCGGACAATCTTCTGAGTGAGATTGACCTACAACCGCTCAGAAATTGTAAAAATCTGAAGTGGCTATATCTAGCTGATAATCAGCTTCATGAAATTGATCTTAGTCCCCTGAATGGTCATTCAAAACTCCAATACCTTGTTCTCTCTGGAAATAGACTCTCCAATATTGATTTAGCGCCGCTGGAACACTCACTTGATTTGAGATATCTCCACTTAAATGAGAACGCGATTAGTTCAATTGATATTTCAGTACTATTTCATTGTGAACAGCTGGAGTCCTTTGTACTTGATGACTATGTATTAATCAGGGCAAACCACAAATTAAAGCATCAACATTATTTCCCTGAGCCAATCAATGAAATCATTAATACAATAGAATGGCATCATGAGCAAGGTGAGGATGGAAGGTTCGGATAATCAAATTAATATTACAGGGATTTGACTCGGCGATTTATTATGACTTTCCCCAAGCTCAATGTAGTTTCGAGGATGACAGTAGATATTTAGGAATAATCTGGTTGTGCTAATCTGTCGGTATGAAACAGGTGAGGACACTTATGACTGAACTTCAAATTGATTATCGAATCGAGAATGGTGTGGAGCTCTATATGCAGATAGATGAGTCTGCAACGAGAGTAGATATGAGTGGACGAAATATCGTCGAGTTGAGTTTAGGACCTTTAGCTAATTGCAAGAATCTTAGAGAACTAGACCTCACCGGCAATTGGCTGCGTTATATTGATTTAGTACCTCTTGAAGAATGTCCAAGCCTTGAGAAACTTCGAATAGGCTCCAATCTACTCTCATCAATTAATCTTGCTCCTCTATCTGAATGTACCAATTTGATTTCTCTTTCACTCGACGTCAATAAATTAAATCGAATCGATATTCATCCACTTGCTCGATGTTATCAGCTTGAGGAGTTATATCTTCAATCTAATGAAATTCATCAGATTGACCTATCTTCTCTGAGTTATAATTCTCTCCTACGCTTTTTGAGATTGGATAGCAATGAGCTATATGTCATTGATTTAGATCCTTTGAGTCATTGTACTCATCTTCAAGAACTCTTTCTTGAGCAAAACAAGATTGACGGAATTGATCTTCGACCTCTAGGTCGTTGTGAGAATCTTGAAGGGCTCTGGTTGCGAAACTCAGGAATTCTTAGTATCGATTTACTTCCTCTCAAAGACTGCAAGAATCTACTCTGGCTAGATTTGAGTGAAAACCAGATGAAGACAGTTGATATTAGTCCACTATATCATTGCAGTGATCTCGAATCATTCATGATTGATGAAGCTGTTCCATTAATGGCTGATATTGAACTCCAGACAATGAAATGGAACCCTGCTATCGCAGCAGATCTATCTCGTGTCTTCTGGATTGGTCAACACTAGGTCATATCTCGGTGACACTAGCTCTAATCTAATCTGTGCGCGGAGTTTTCTCAGTGAGTATCATGGCGAGTCCAAATGAGATTGCTGCTAGAACAACAATTCGAATTGCTGGAGTCTTTCAAGAAATACGAGATAGCTGGGTACGGAGATTGGATTCGTATTATAACCAGATTGAGTCCTTGCTAGAAGGTCAGTGGTTTGACTCAGAGGATTTGGCTGGGATAATTCGTGAATCTCGGTTAGCATCCCGTGAGGCAATTGATGGTCTCGGCAATGATTTAGGCTCAGAGCTTATCCATGCGTCAAATGGAATTATCACACGTTATGAAGCTGAGAGAGCTTCGCTTCAAGAAGAAATCAATGATCTTCGAAATTCTTTATCTCGAGCCCTTTCTGGTGATGCTAATACAATTCGTAGAGAAAACGAAGCTCTCCGTGTAGCGATAATTTCTATTCCTGAATTCAGTATGCTTGAGATTATTCGCAAGAATAGGCGAATGTCCTACGATCAGCTAACAGATAGAACTGGACTCAGTAAGGCGAAGTCACGTAAGCTTGTCAAGGAGTTAATGGCTCGTGGGTATGTTGCGATAGATAGAAAGACAAAACCTCATTCTGTAATTTTTCTCTCCTGCCCGTGGTCTGCATCTGAACACGAAATTCAGCACACACTTGATACCACGCAAGAAACTCTCAACGTTTCTAATCGGATACTATACCCATAGCCTGTTCGGTTGTGCATACACGTTGCACAAACGTTAAAAGGCGATTGAATAGGGTTCTGTATCCTTTGTATCTTGAGGTTTGAATATGGAACCTAAGAAACTGGCTATTGTTGCGGTGACTATTGCGATTGT
>JAOUFI010000022.1 GCA_029858305.1 Candidatus Thorarchaeota archaeon | reverse complement strand
TTCTAGTCGCAATGTTTGCTCACCAGTCACTGTTCATCGCTTTCACATATCTCTATAAAACTCAAAATGACTTGTCCGCGATAATCATCGCAGCATTGGTCTGGCTGTTCGTTCTCATGCTGCGTTTTATGGAGAGCCGGCGAGGCTATCCTGATGCTCTATCTGGTTCTATCGAGGTGGAGTCGACCGCTAACGAAACATGAGTCAGAACAAGTTCTGAATCGATAGGCCATAATTCTGGACCTCCAAGCCCAATAGAGCGAGTCTAAGAGTTCGTTCAGGTCGTCATCTTCATTAGGAATAGTCACACAACAGTTGATTGTGTTCTAGAAACACGAGGGATGTTAATACAATGTCAGAATCATCAGGTCTAGTTCAGATGCGGTCATATAGTGTCATTCCTTCTGGAGTACATCTAGTCGCAGTTCTCAACGTTGTTGTTGGTCTTTTTGCCATGTATACAGGTGGGACAGTCGCTTTCGTAGTAGCAGGTGGAGAAATATCACTTGTTGGATCCTTCCAATTAGGAACCATTTTTGTGGGTCTCAGCCATGTCATCGCGGGAGCCGGCCTCTGGAAACAGCAGTACTGGGCATGGTGGCTTTCATTTCTCATTTCATTCTTTGGATTTCTACTCAATGTTTCTATCGTGCTTCTAGACATTACGCAATTACAGACATATTTCCTGGCAATGCTGCTGAGGATTGTAATCCTAATTTATCTCTTAGAACCTCCAATTCGTGACTCTTTCAAATAACCGTTAAGTTGTAATGAAGATAGATCATGAACTCAGCAATTACTATCCCTGTCGAGGTGGTATATTCTTAGGGTCATAGATGTCTGAGAGACGTTTCTCCCCCTTGTAAGTATACGAGCAATCAGGAAAATTAGCACAGCCATAGAATGAGCCCTTTCCACCTTTCCCAGTCCTCTTGACGAGTGGATGCCCCCAAGGACAAAGATACTCGGTTGTCTTCTCAGTCATGTCTTTGATTTTATCCTGTAGATTCTTTGCCCAGTTGGATGTTCGAAGTGTTTTGGTTTCCTTCATGACTGCCTTACTATTCTTATACATCAGGACCATTCTAATGGCATCAGCTCCCCGCTCTCGCGACATACCACTCATAGGATTGACTGTGGAGTATACCCAGATGGATAGGTCATTCTTCAGTGGTATGCGATAGACTATCTCGCCCTCGACTGAGCGGATGGATGTCTTTGCCCTATATGGCGCCATGACTTCTTCAAATTCCTCACGTGAGATATCCACATACTTCCTACTCACCCAAGTTCACCGTAACTCGTTAGTCATCGTGCCTTATGAATAATATTGATTTATTAGAAGCCCGGTTTGCATTCACTTTTTTACAGGCGTTTGTCAAAATGACCTACAAAGAACTCATAGACTGCTAAATAAGCAATGTAAAGTATTAAATAAAATCATTGTAAAATTGTATACTAAGTTGGCGATTGCTAATTATGAATGTTAATAGAACGAATGAATCAAACATATCTTCCCCATTGACTGAGATGTTTTCTCATCTGGGGCGCCCCTGTACTGTCCCTCTCATTATCGCGCTCGGTGAGCGTTCATACAATACCGATGTACATGAGCTGAGAAACAGCATTGATTCGAGTAGTGGCAAGAAACTAAGCGTTTCCACAATCTCAAAATGTCTCTCAGACCTCACACAGATTGGTATTGTCGAAGGGACTGTGCATGAACACTCTCCTCCGAAAGCAGAATACAGCCTGACTTACGCAGGTCAACAGCTCTACAGGCACCTTCTCCAGATACGCCACCTGGCGGAAAGAGCTCCCCTGGAAAATAATTTCCACGATAGCATATCTGCCTGCTAAGGATCTTTTTTGATTTGATCAGGGTCCATTCAGGACCCTGTCACTTTCTTGCCACTCTCTTTTGATAGATTGAAAGAGAGAACTGTTTCTCAATAGTTTTATCGAGAATAGACTATCTCTAGATCGACAGGAAATGGATGATAAGACCATCGACTATGATCAAGTTTCACAAGTCTATGACAAGGTACGTGTGGGAGACCCTGAGATGGTTCACCAGATTCTAAATGGGATATCGTTATCAAAAGAAACCAGAGTCTTGGATGTTGGATGTGGCACTGGCAACAACACTCTCCTCCTAGCAGCTGCCTCCGGTTCATGTGTGGTTGGTCTTGATCTATCCCTTGGCATGCTGAAAGAGGCAATTGCGAAATCTCATTCGCTCCCTCTGCTTCAGTCTCCAGCTGATGCTCTTCCCTTTTCTGACGAATCCTTTGAGTTTGTATTCATGACTGAGGTTGTACATCATCTTCCTGACTTGGATAAAGCCATCAGTGAGTTATTTCGAGTTCTGAGAGATCCCGGGAGGCTCTGTATAGTCACACAGTCCCATAGACAGATAGAGAGTCGGATGACATCACGATTCTTCCCTGCAACAATAAAAGTGGACCAAGTTCGCTACCCTGACATTGATGTGCTTGAAGGTTCGATGCATTCCGCGGGATTTCATCGAGTTGATCCCCAAGTGTACACATTTCGGCCAGTGCGACTTGGAGAGGATTATCTCACTACGGTTTCCAAGCGTGGTTATTCCATGCTCCATAAGATATCTGATGATGACTACAATCGTGGTTTGATTGAATTGAGAGATGCCTATCACAGGGGAGAGGAACTCACCTACTCCGCTGGATACACATTTTTGTGGGGTTTCAAGGGTTAACTATCATTCAACAACAATATTGATTGTACATCTGCTCTCTATCTCAGACCGGAATACTTCTTCAATGACAATTGTGGTTTCTCCTGGTTTGAGTGCCTTAAAGTACCATCTTCCTTTCTCCGCGTCTCCCCCGGTCCATCCCGGCTTTTTCAAATTTTCTGGATGCAGATACTCTGTTTCTGTTCGTTCATGAGATATGACTGAGGGGTCTCTAATCGTGAATTGGGCATCCTCGCCAACTGACCCGTGACGGTGGAACTGATAGTAGAACTTGTCTCCCACAGAGAATGTGAGTACACTATCATCTCCAGCACACAGTATCCTTGGAATATCTTCTTTATCAGGTTTCATCAATGTCACTCTCCTAGTTTCCGTACAATCGGTTTCTTGCTCCTATACCACTGAATTACTATAAAGGCAATGATAATTCCAACTACTCCGCCGATAACAATAATGAGTATCGTTGATAGTTGAATCTCTGCGCCAATCACTGTGGGCATACCATCGTGCCAGTTTACAAGAACCACATCTATCAAGTCTGTGCCCAGAGTAGCATACTTATGTCTTAGATAGTTCAAAGTTCCATTTTCCTTCTCATAGCGTACTTCAATATAGATTGAGATTATACTCCCATCTCCCGCTTGAAACGTGCCTGTGCCCACCGTACCCCACTCATCAGCAGTATCAATGAGGGTCACTCCGTGAAGTCCAGTAATGTTAGCAATCTCTGTCAGGAAGTTCCAGTCACCTATCGGAACAATAAATCCAGTCTGGTTGGTCGCAATGGAAACTGAGTCATTTGCTCGTACGAGGTCACAATATGCTAAGGGCATTTGTGACGATTCGTTGATTAGGCTCGGAATAGCGTCAAACTCAGCCGCTCTCATTGTAGCTTTTTCGCCGACTGGTAGATATGTGATATAGGGGAGGTCTTCTTCAACAACTACCATGTATGCTGGATCTACAAAGTAGGCTCTCTGAAGCACGTAGGTGAACTCATCATCGACACTCACACCCCACTCAAGTGTGTTAGTCTGTGCTTCGACTGATATCGATATAGTCGAAATAGCGACGACAGTTAGCAATAGAAGTGCGAAGATTCTTTGTTTCAAGGAGCATTCACCCGCCCTTTCAGAGAAATATTAGACATAATGAAGGTATTCCTCTCTCCAATGGTTGTTACAGAATTTCCAAGAGATCGGATATGTTATCTATGACAATAGTGTCAATAGTGATCTTCTCGACTTCTTCAGGATCACACCATGACAGGAGGATTGGAACCATACCGGCTCGTTGAGCTGCGATGAGGTCATTGTCCACAATATTCCCAACATATGCACACTTTCTTGGATTAAGTCCGCATTTGTCTGCTGCACGCAAAAGCATGTATGGTGACGGCTTGGCATAACCAGGCACGTTCGTGTATTCAATTGCATCAAACAGGTGGAATATCGAGTCCTCTTTCAAAAGTCGCGTAGGGTCTGTATATCTGTTTGAGGCAATTCCAAGTCTGAATCCTCGATCATGTAGAGTTTCAAGTACAGGCTTGACACCACTGAGCAAGGTTGGTCGACTATCTTCAAAGAACTTGTCCCATTTAGTCTGGTACGCAACAGCTATCGTATCGAGATTCTCAGCAACACCCAAAGATGATAGTAGAAGTCTGTCGTACTCTATCCATATCTCGGTAGTTGGTTGCCAGTTGGAAGGTACATTGTTCTCGATCATATAATTCCATAACCAGTCGGTCGGTGCGACAAGAGCTCTAATGATATGAGTGTCTGAATGCTCTGTAAGATCCACAGCACGTACATCGTTCATGAACTCTCTAGTCAGTCCACAGAGATCTGATTCTGGTTTGTAGAGCGTACCTCCAAGATCGAAGATGATAGCACGAATATTACCGAGTTTCATGGTCTCTAATGATTTGACAATTAAGCACTTGTATTCTTCGTAGGCGGCATCTCAACCCTTTTGTGTACAACTTACAGCATAGAACGTGATTCCCATGGAAAACCTTGACGAAACACTCAGAGCTGTAGACAATCATCTAAAAAGCAGTCCTGGTGATGCATCTGCCTGGAATACAAAAGGGGTTCTACATGCTCAAAAACAAGAGTGGGGGGAAGCACTTCGCTGCTTAGATCAAGCAATTCGGTTGAATCCAAATCTCACACCAGCACACTCCAACCGGGGTCGTATCTTATTATCAATCGGACCGGAAAAGGCTAATGAGGCTCTCAAAGCCTTCGAAAATGCACAAAAACTCAATCCTGATGATTTTGAGATTCTAAGGGATAAGGCGGTTGCTCTTAGAGTACTTGGACGTTCGGAAGACGAGCTGGACTGTTATCGAAGACTTAGTGAGTCTGTACAGAATGAATGGGGGATCTGGCTTCGGATTGGTGACCTGCAGTTGGAGCTCGGTGATTTCAAACACGCTGACCAGAGCTACAAGACTGCACTTGAACTGAAAGATGACCTAGTACCAGCATTTATCCGAAGGGCGATAGCTTTAGCTATGAGTGATCAACACTCCGATGCCCTAAAGTCTGCAGAAACTGCTACAAAGTTAGAGCCGGAGAACGCAGAGGCTTGGCTCATTCTTGGCGATGTTAACCTTCGTGCAGGAAAACATAAGTCTGCTATGAAGTGCCTCAAGAAAGCCTCTGAGATAGATCCGACAAATGCAAGTGTTGAGAACACCATGGGCATGGTTGCGTATAAGGATGGCAAGCTTGATGATGCTGTCACACATCTGCGTAGAGCACTGATACGAAAAAGACAGTACCCAACTGCAATGCGCAATCTAGGCTTCATCCTAATGGAGCAGGAAGAATGGAATGAAGCTATTAGAATTTTCAATGACCTCACTGGACTCGTTAAGGATGATCCTGACATCTTTGATGCAAAAGCAACCGCTTTCGCACGAATGGATGATTACTGTAATGCTGAGGAAGCATGGGAGAAGGCAAGAAAACTCTACAAGGCAAGGGGCGATGATAGAGAGGCTGAGCGAGTCACAGTTCTTGGAAGAGCAGCTCGGATTAACTGCAGCAAGCTGAAGAAGGTTGCAAAAGCTCAGCGAGAGGATGAGAAGTTGACCCGTCGATTATCTGACCGTCACGAGTTCCGAAGAAAGAAGCGCTAATCCTCAATTTGAGTCCAGGTCCGGTTGGTACAGGGAATCTTTTGAATCCCCGGAGTTCTGCATTCTTAATATAAGATTATCAAGACGTTCATGTGCTTCAGAATAAGCAGGATTGATTTCTATCGATTTCAAATATGCATTGTAGGCTTGAAGATGATGCCCCGTTCTCTCAAGCAACTTGCCGTAGTAGCACCAACCTTCATAGTCATCCAGTCTGCCCAAGAGAAGCTGCCCTATTGTATGGGTGACAAGGGACGGAATCATCATCACAAGAACGACTGCAACAATCCCTGCGATAACTAGAGGGATTAAGAGAGACATACATGCTATTCACTTTTTGTGCTATTTAAGAATCTGTTAGGGGCTGTTCGACTACAATCTTGTCAAAGAGGACCGATTTGATGAAGAAATCAATACCAAATCGGCTCTTCGTCAGTTCTAGGTACCAAGGACCTTCTAATTCGAGAATCTGCTGTATATCCTCAATCGATTTTCCCGATTGATGTAACTCCAAAGCCTTGTGTTGAATTTCTTTGATGTAATCAATTCTTGTCTGAATGTGCTTCTGAGGTGATTCAATTGGTCCCCTGTGAGAGTCAAAGAGAATATCGATATCCATGGCTACCAACTTTTCCATTGTAGCGACCATCTGAGGGATATTCTCATCTGGCATTGCAATCTTCTTCTTTGATGGCAATGGAACCGCATCTGCTGAGAAGAACCATTTTCGTTCTGGTTCATAGAATCCAATCATTTCCATGGTGTGTCCAGGTACAGGTATTACCTCAAAATCAAGGTCTCCAATAGAGAATCTATTTGGTATGGGACTCAAGTCTGAAACAGCCTCCGGTTGTCCCCAAACGTAATTGAAGAACTCACCATACTGAGGAGGGGCTCGCAAGACCTTCTGGGTGAGCTCGTTAGCATATATTGTTGCTCTCCCCTCAAAGATCTTTAAACAACCCACATGATCCTCATGGGAGTGAGATACATATACATGATTGATTTCATTCCGATCTGCAAACTCACGTACCTCATCAATTGCATTGGCACAACCAACATCGAAAAGTGCATCTCCAACAAGAAATGCGTAGACGAACATTATAGCTGAGCCATCCTGTTCAGTTGCAGTTTTGATACAGGTTATGTGTTCATTGAATGGTTCAACTTCAATCATAGCAGTTCGTATAATACACACGATAAATTGAGTCCTTTGGTTTGTTCATACTGCCATCTCTGCGTTCCGAAGTATGGGTGGTGCAAACTTTCGCAAGCGTTGGAGACCGAGAACTTTGTCTCGTCTCCCCATTTTTGCATCATTCAACGCCTGCTCCATGAACTCTATTGCTCTGTCATAGTCTTTCCTTGGAACCGGAAATGGAACACCATCTTTTCCTCCAAAGGCAAAACACATACGTACAGGATCTGACCATGATGGCGGAGTGCCAAAGATCATCTCTGAAATCAAAGAAAGACCACGAATAGTTGCGGGTCCAAAACCATCCATGAAAAGGATACCCTCATAGTCATCAGGTTGAGTTTCATACGCCTCTCTGACAGCGTTCCAATTCATCTTCGTAGGAACTACCTTGTATGACGGAAGTGTACTTGCCTGACCATCATCTCCAAGCCATTGTATCAATGTTGATTCGCCATATGATTTAATATTTTCAAAGTACCTCCTGACCCTCGCAGGATCTTCCTTGACAATATCGATGCTGACTTTGCGGCACGCACTGGAGTTCTTTGATGTCATATCCAACGCAACATCCTTGATCTGTCCTGAGATCAAACCAGTATGCGGTTCGTCAATGTAGCTCTTAGTTTCCTCTGCAGTCCAATGGTATCGGCGCGCATCATTGTTATTATAGTCTAATCCTTGCTGAACAACTGTCCAGTTTTCCTCGCTATCAACAAAGAAAAGGTGCTGGTACAACTGGTATCCATCTTGAATCCCTGCATTGTCAACCTTTGCCACCGCCTTACTTATCTCAACAAGACCTGCGCCATCGAGTCCATAGTCCTCCAGAGCACGAAGTTGCTCCGGAACCTTCTTTGATGCCAGACCCTTACCGCCAATACCCACCATGTTATGAGTTTCAAAGCTCAATGCAGACCTCAATACACCACATGTCACTGTGGTCGAACCTGAACTGTCCCAATCATAGCCTAGAACATTCGAGAGGGCTTGAAACCAGACCGGGTCAGACAACCTCAGAAGAAGTTCAGATGTCCCAAACTCGTCCACAATGAATTCGCAGAGAGCACTGGCCATGGGTATCATTCGTTTCACTAACCAGTGCGGCGCTTTGCCCGGGTGTAGTTTGAGGCCAGCAACACCTGCTCTCTTCAATTCGTCTTCTCCTGGAACAATATCTACAGTGCGGCTCTGATCTTCTCTAGAGTTTCTCTACCCTTCTCTCCAACATGAGAGAGCCATTCTTCTAGTATATCACAGCCATAATCATCACAATGTGCGCAGGTTTCGACACCTCGACTATCTGCGCACCCACGGACACTGCATTTGGAGCAGAATGCAAAGTGAAGCCCATCAGACTTACATCCTTCACAATCGAGAATATCTGAAGTGACCGGAAATTCTGGTGTGCTCCACTTTTTGATTGTTTCTTGCCGTAGCTCGTCATCATTATTGATATAGGCAAGTCGTGCTGGACACTCTGAGCAATCAAGTCCACAGTATGCTTGCATGTTGACGGTCATGATGTATATGTTCTATTCAGTCTATAAAAGCGGAACAGATGCCCGAAACTATTTTTCCCTATCGTGAATTCTGCCTCGAACAATCCTTTTATTCGATTTTGTATGAAATAGTACCCTTGAGCACAATTGGTTTTGCTCAGAGAATTCTTTGATATCTATCGAGTTGATATACATGACAGAGAATGCAGAGTGGGATAAAGCTATAACATACGAAAAATTTCTGAAGAACGCTCGTGAAAATATCGAGTTAATGAAGGCCAGGTACAACGATCTTCAATTAAATGAAACCGATCTAGACACACTCAAAGGCATTCAGAATAACATCAAGATTCTCGTGATTGGAACAGAACGATGCAATGATACAGCTGGGAATCTACCAATTCTAGCAAAGATGGTAGATACTTCCACCAAGTTGCAACTACGTATTCTTGACGCTGACGCGAACGTAGAGTTTCATCAGCATTACAAGGTCAATGGTAAAAGAAAGACGCCAGTTTTGCTATTTCTTAACCAAGATTACGAAGAGCTTTGTCGATGGGTCGAACGACCAAACGCCGCTTACAAGCTTATCAATGAGGGAACTATTCAATCGGTGGAAGACAGAAAGGCAGAATTGAAGAAGCTCTATAGCGACCCAGAAATACAACGCCAGAGTCTTAATGAGTTCCTACGACTTATCCTCAGAGCTGATTTCATATTGGGACGAAAATAAGATGGCTCATCCTCTTGGTAAGGCTGACTGGACTGACAGAGATCGGATAAAGTACATAGTCGAAACTTATTCCCGCAGGTATGATATGCTATTTTGGAAAAATCTGGTTGAGTTAGTAGGAACTCAGAAGAGAGATGTTATTGTGGATTTTGGCTGCGGGCCTGGTCTTTTTCTTGTTGATGCCTCAAACAAGTTTGCCGCTACGCGACTTATTGGTCTCGATGAGAGTCGGGAAATGCTTGATCAGGCCAAGATTTTCATTGATGAGCGCACCTCTGCAGTGTCCTACGAGCTAACTGTCACAGACTTTAATGAAGTAGAGATACCAATACCTCATAGCTCCGTAGACCTTGCATTCTGTGGGTTTATGCTCCATGAGATGGCATCGCCTCAAAATCTCGTGGAACAGGCAAGCAGAACATTGCGGAGTGGTGGGAAGTATATTGTCTACGACTGGATCTCCGGCAACGAGGAGATGTTCGTCAGGAAGATGACCGAACAGGGAATGTCTCATGAGCAAGCCAGACTGCGCTATCCACATATGTGCAAACACTCGTTAGATGATATCATAGGATTAATGGAAGCAGCCAGTCTAAAGGATGTAAAGGGTATCGCCGTTAATGATATACGTGGTCTAGTCGTTGGATTGATGAAGTAACTCACTTCAATACTCAAGGCTCTGTGTGAATAATGTCATCGAACCGAAGAAAATCCCCATGGGCGTTTGACGAGAAAGGATTGCGGTGTCCAAATTGTAACAGCACTCGAGTGACGCGAGTGATTAATCCTTGGGCTATGACAAGAGGAATCGAGATGTTCAAATGTGCCATTTGTGGAAAGAAGTTCTATGACACAGGTGTAGATGATTATAGACCAACCTTTGAGAGGTAGTAAAGGTGTCAAGAAATCATCAGTTACTCAAATACCCATTCTCAAGGGAAGCAAGGCAGATGTCACTGCGTCTTGCACGAGATCTGAAGGCACTTGTAGATCTCTTAAACAGAGCTGAGAATCACTATCTTGTTGAGGAAGCTGAAAACCGAATATACTCAGCAATCACGCAGTCTGAAATTACCTATCCTGACATGAGAGATGAAAAGAAAGTACTTGTCTACTCCGCTGCACGTCTCATTGTTGAGGAGATTAACAATCCACGCCTCAGAGCCCTGCAGGCTGAGGCTGAATCAAAGACAGTGAATAGATTACTTGCAGATGAAGACAATGAACTTCTTGAAACATTGTGTACTGAATCCTTGGGATGGAATGTTCAGTCAATGGGCAATCTCCATGATCGCGTTCAATTACCTCTCCCATTACGATCCTTTGAATTTAGAATACGGTTCGAGAATTTTCTAGAGGTCGCTCCAGACTTTCATGCTGATGAATGGAAGTTGATCAATAGATATGTTGACAAAGGCTGGGTTCTAATACGAAAACGTGAGCTCAACCGTTTAGTTTCAGGTAGATTTCGCCAGATTATCATGTTTGGCCACCTTGATATTCCAAAACTACCGCAACGGTTTGCTGAAGCTGTTCAACGTGTCGAGGTGGAGATAAAGGGTAAACTTCGTAAGTTTGAACCCTTGAAAATCACTGGACAGGTCACATCAGCATTTCCACCGTGCATTCAGAAGATGTACGATGACTCTATGAGTGGGCAAGTGAACTTATCTCACGACGCCCGTTTTGCTCTTGCAGCTTTTCTCCTCAGAATAGGAATGACTGAGGATGAAGTCAATAAAGTATTTGGCCACTCCCCTGATAGCGATAATCGTCAGATTGTATATCAGGTAGACCATATTGCATCCAAGAGGTCAATGAAATCTGATACGCCAGGCTACACACCGACAGGGTGCAAGAAACTGCAGACCAACAATCTCTGTCCTGTATATCTTGGATTGGTATATGATCCTCTGTGTGAATACGTTCTAAATCCTCTAGCTTTCTATAGTACAAGAGTATGGGAGCTCTCTCGAGAACCTCCCATCACAAATCATTCTTGGTACGCAAAATCAAAGGAGAAAAAACAGACGTTCTAACACTCTCGGAATCGTCCTTGAGACCTTGTATAATTATAGAGATACTCTTGCGCATATCCTCCGTATCTGCCAAAGTACTCCCTTGCCGCTGCTGATTTTCTTGCATATGCCTTGCCAGTCTTAGTGAAGATGCCATAGTGCTCTTGGATGACTCTCTCAATCCAAACATCAATGGGAAAGGCCTCTAGAAAGCCTAGTGAAAAAAGACAAACACAGTCTGCAACCTTGTCACCCACTCCATGCAGCGATTTGAGTGTCCGATGTGCTTCTGAGTATGTCATTTTTCTGAGCTCGTTTTCAGATACAATACCATTAACAATTGAATCTGCAGTCTGTTTTACATACTTGGCTCTATACCCGAGTTCTAACCTCTCTAGATCCTTAATACTTGCCTCAGCCAGATGTTCTGCCATAGGAAATCCATAGAAGGTCTTCCCTCTGAAAGTATATTCTGGACCATATCGCCTCCTGATATTACTCATCATCCTATGGATTGCTGGGATGTTCTTGCACGTTGAGCAGATGAACGAAATGAGGCATGGAAAGAACGAGTCATTAATTATCCTGAGATTGGGTGCAAAGGCGATGCTCTCGTGCATAACACCATCTCGCAAGATCTCTCTCTGAATCTCATCGAGTGGGTCATCAAGATGGAACATCTCTTTTAATGGAACAGAATCTGACCTAGATGTCTCGTAGAAAAGTGTGTTTTCTCGTTGCTCTACATATATCACCTGACCGAAATCAGTATTGACATACCCCTCGTTCTCTCTAATCCAAGTGAATGTCTGTCCACATTCAATAGTATCGACAAGACTGAATCGTTCCACGCTGATATGTTTCATCGAGATGCAATCAGTATCTCAGTAAGAAGAGTATTGCCCTTTGACCAAGTGTCAATGTGCATTCGAAAGCTCTATTGCCTCAGTTTAGTAGTTGCTGAATGGCAACACTAATACATGTAGAAATTCTGGTAATCATGGCGGCAGTGATGAGCTCCTTATTTGCGAGATTGTGAACAAATGATCGACCTTAGGGGTATCTGAGCCGTCCCATCCCCTGAAGTAGCTAGGCTTTATCTTGGGATAGTTCTATCGCCTCTTGTTTCACGATCGAAACAATCTTCCCAATATCATCAGTCTTCAAGAATGGCACTTCTAACTCCACCCCTTTTTCCCTTCGTACCCAACCAACCACAGCTTTAGTTGACTCTGGGATTTTTCCTTTGTCTACATCAGTGTTTCCGATACACCAGATTTTTGGAATCTTGCTCTCCTTCATGCCTTCTATAATGAGAAAGTCCGCGTCAATGCCAGCAAAAATATCTTGAAGACTCTTTCCGACTGCGTGTCGAATGACGGCACTGTGAGGTCCAAGAATAGCGGCAGTCTTAGCACCCGCTTTGATATGTTTCCATGTATCGGTCCCTTCGACTTCTTTTACATCATGAATTGAAGTCTTTGCAGTGACTACAGTGTATCCCTCTTCACTAAGAGCTTTAATGACCTGCTCAACGAGTGACGTTTTTCCTGTTCCCGAATATCCTGAAATGGCAAAGACTCGCATGTTGTTTTCACATGATGTCTGTGCAACTTATGGCCGTTTCGTTCTTAAACAAATGACTTCTTAGCTCAAACAAAGTGCTCGAAGCAGTTCCCTTAAAACGGGGAATAATTCCTCGAGAGATTGGTGAATCATTTTGGCCACCGAGAAGCAAGCCGCAGTTGAATGTATTGATGTTCGGAGAGACTTTCAAGATGGCTCCCGAGTCATCAAAGTGTTGCAGGGTACAAACCTCACAGTATACCGCGGTGAGTTTGTTGCCATTGTAGGTGCAAGCGGATCTGGAAAGACAACACTCCTGAACCTAATTGGAGGTCTTGACACCCCGACCTCTGGCACAATTCTTGTTGATGGTCAGGATATCACCAAGCTTAATGATGATGCCATGTCTGAAGTACGCCGTCACAAGATTGGAGTACTCTTCCAAGATCAGCATCTCTTGCCCATATTCACTGCTCTCGAGAATGTAGAGGTACCAATGCTTCTTGATGATATTCCTGCTGATGAACGTCGAGAGAGGGCTATGAAACTCCTTGAAACTGTCTTAGTCAGTCATCGCTTCCAGCACATGCCTCACGAACTGTCTGGAGGAATGCGTTCCCGTGTGGCACTTGCCCGAGCTCTTGCCAATGACCCCTCAGTTCTCTTGTGCGATGAGCCCACAGGTGATCTAGACCATAAGACAGGGGGCGAGATAATTCAATTGATGAGGGAACTAGCTAAGAATCAAAACCGTGCGGTCATTGCTGCAACCCACGATCCTGAAACTGCTCGAATGGCAGACAGAATCCTTCTCTTGCGTGATGGTGTTCTTGTCGATGAGCTTGTTGGTGACTTCTTCAAGACAAGTGGTGTCGATGTAGGAACAAGGAAAGTGTACAAGAAATCATCTAGTAAAGCGCGAATTGACTAGGAGTGATACGATTGGCTGCGGCACGGAAATCTAGAAAATCAAAGTCCAAGGGAAATAGCCGGTATGGACTATCGTACGCTCTCAGTACAATTCGTGCCAATCCTTTTAGAGCAATCAGTCTAGCATTGACACTCAGTTTAGGCATCAGTCTTTTTGCTTCAACAATGGTATGGGCTGATACTGGTGTTTATGTCAGCATCTACGAATACCTCGGTGAGCACTCCTATCAGTTTGATGTATCCGCAGAAAGTGGTTTTCCCGCAGATTTAGCTCTGGCTGAAAGCTATATGCAGCAAGATCCCTTTGTTGAGAGCACTTATCGGCTAAATTCAACAATTGGTTTAGTGAATGGGACAGGGCTCCCGGATACAACGATGTATGATATTGAAGGAACCATCTATAGTGATGGATTGAAAGACTGCAGAGTTGTTTTTATCGATAACGAATTCCTAAGTGTCACAGCTAATGAGTTCTGGTATCAAGGCTCATCCGAGCTTCAACCAGGTGAAACTATTGTAGCATCCCAGTTTATCTCATATGTTCATTATGTCTTCAATGTTTCACTTCAACTGGGCGATCAGATTGATGTTGAACTTCTGACAGGAACAGGAACGACCAATCCAGCACAGATTGGAACGCTTGGCAGAGTGAGTCTTACATCTTTGACAATCGTTGGAATCTTTGAGCCCAAGACGGGCAACTCCATTGTTGAGCAAGCAATGCCTTCACAATACCGTGCAAACTTGGCAATCACAAATATACGATACCCTGTCCTTGGGCTTCGAGATAGTATCTTCGTTCTGAAGAACTCAATCAGCCCAGACACTCTTTCGGAAGACGGCTTTTTTGCACCATCTACCCTCGTACGTGTGTCCTCATCAGCTCTTGCGGCTGCAGGTCCTGAGAATGTTGCCACTAATCTGTATAATATGATATACCGTACTGCTGAACGGTTTCACATCACATGGCTCGGTTCTGATGCAATCGATGAAATGCAGACGTCCATTGATACCTATGTGTCCACATTATCCCTCTCCATTCTTGGCCTCCCTGTCATACTCCTCGCGCTCTTCTTCTCCGTCTTTGCAGCAGACACCTTCATGGCACCAAGGACGGTAGAGGTAGGAATCATTCGGTCAAAGGGTGCCAGTTATTCCCAAGTTTCATCAATATTCCTCTGGGAAACCCTGATAATATCATCACTTGCAATCTTCATAGGTGTCATCTTCAGCATCCTATTCGCACCACTTATTCCTGCATCTATTAATTTCATGGTCTTTGACTGGGGAATATACACGTACTATATCTTCAACACAGTACTCACTTCCAGTACGATATTACGCGCTATCGGGCTTACTGTTTTACCAAGTATGCTCTTTATTCTCTATCTGGCTCGCAAGGCTGCACAGACAGAGATTGGACTCTCACTAATGGAAGCTACCGAAGATCCGAATGAACAGGTTGAGTCTCATGGATTCACTGTCGGAGCTTCCGTGCTACTCTTGGCTATAGTAGTCATAATGATGTTCATCCTCCCAAAGAATCCAATCTTCTTTATGATGGAGCTCGCTCTTGGAACAGCAGCATGGTTCTTCATTGCATATAATGGATCCAGAGTATCACGAATTGGTCTTGCAAAGGTTTCTGCTAGAATGTCCTTCCTATTGGGCCAGAAGAATGTCATTTCAGCTGGCTACTTGAAGATGAGAAAGGGGCGCATTATCCCACTGATGGTTGTCTTAGCACTGACCATGTCAACGACTATTGCATTTGCTGTCCAATCTGAGAGCCTTAGAGTGGATTTGAATAGAGAGGTAGAATATGCGCTTGGAGCAGATCTCCGTGTTGACTGCACTCTCAGAGAGTTCTCATTCAACGATACCATTGGTGCTTATCCTGGAATTGAACGTGCGATGCCTGTCCTGAGAACTTGGGCAAAATTGGGTTCTGAAACACTTACGATAGAAGCACTTTATCCTGAACAATATGCATTCATAGGAAAGTTTGACCAGTCCAGTTTTAGTGGTATTGACGCGACTCAAATATTGACAGCATTAGCAGCAGTTCCCAATGGAATTATCATCAGTCAGTACCATGCAAGGGTATGGAATAAGACTGCAGGGGACACTCTTAATCTTGAGATGAGTGGTGTGGGAGCGACACAGATTGTTCAGTTCATCGTTGTTGGAGTCGTTTACAGTGCACCCGGTTTTGGGTATGCTTCGGTAACAGACATCCCTCCCTCCTCTCTCGGTCCTGGATTTGGATATCAGGCTGCAGATGCTGGATTTGCTATCACCAATTTGGAGTTTGTTGCAACTGAGATTGATAGCCAAACCACAGAATTGTTCCTTGCAAGTCTTCAGGACAATGTCAATCGCACGAGCCTGATTGAAGACCTTCGTCTTCTCCCTGGTGTCTATCCCAATACTCCTCAGGAGTTCGACCTGAAGAGTCGCTCCCTCTATACTGCACTCTTCCTCAACACAGTAGGAGGATTATTCTCTATTGGATTTGTCATGTCCCTTATCCTTAGTATCTTTGCACTATCAATTTCTCTTGGTTCAGTAGTACGGGAGCGTAGGAAGGAGTATGCTGTAATTCGTGCCATTGGGGGATCAAGACGCCAAGTTGTTACAATGGTATTCTCTGAGTTTACAGGTGTTGTGATTGCATCACTTGTGCTCAGCATACTTCTTGGTGCAGTCTTTGGATATGTCATGGGAATCCTACTGAATAACATGAGTCCGTTCTCAAGAACCCTCGTCGCCACAATCTCATTTCCAATACAATTTCTGTCGATTGTGCTTTTTATCGAGATAATGACCATGGTAATAGGGGCATTCTTGCCGGCTCGGGAAGCGTCAAGAACCGAGCCTGCTGTTGTGCTTAGAAATATGTGAGAGGTGAGATGAATGGCTAAGATGAAAAATGGATCCAAACTCTTGAGAGGCAATCGCCTCTGGCCAATCAACTATGCTCTCTCCTCTTTGAAAAATAATCGAACCCGGAATATGGGAATAGCCCTTATTCTAGCTATTAGTATTGCCCTTCCTACGACTGTCTTTTCTTGGACCAATACCGGCACAAGACTAGCAATAAGGGACTATTTCGACCAAAATGCCTACCAATTTAGCATACAGAACGGGGCAGGTAGTCAGGTGTATTCACGACTCTTTGACGCACAAGCACTAGCTCTGGAAAGTCTTTTCACCGAGTATGCACATATTACACCAAGTACTGTCGGTATCCTACGAGTTGATGGTATAACGCCTGAGTGGGAAGCATACTACACAACTGGAATGAATTATGCGCAAGGAATCAAGGATGGAAGGGTTATTGTTGTAACCCCCGAAATCCTTGAAGTCTGGTCCACGGAAATTGCTTGGGAAGGCAATCTCTCCTTGGGTCCTGGAGAGATTCTTGTCTCGCAGCGCTTTGCGGACACTGCACGCAGCGTTAGCAACGATACCATCGACATTGAGGTCGGCTCAGAGATCGCTATCGATGTACTTCGCACCTATTATTCTCCGGTCATGACCCGCCCATTTGATCCTCTCCTTCTTCACAGACAGATAGTACGTAACCTGACCGTCGTAGGCATCTACGATATTGTTCGTTCTTCAATAGTTGGACTTTCTTATCCTGAATTGTACAGGCGAAACTGGGATCCATTGGGTAACCTTGAGGGAGTATTAGGGATAAGAGATTCAGTTCTCATCTCTGCTGAAGAGCTTGGTGAAGAATCCGTAGAGATGATCACAAATTATGGCTTCTTCTCACCTGTGGGCTTTATTCGAGGATCCGCTGATGGTTTGATCGCAGCAGGTCCAACAGAGGCAGCAGTCAATATGCAAGGCCTGAAAACAATGATCGAGGAGAGCGACGATACCCTATCGGTGATTGGCCTATTTAATATTGAAAATCTTCAAACGCACATCAATACATACATTGCCAGTCAGGTTTTGATACTTCTGGCTCTTCCTGTTATGGTTATGAGCCTCATGCTGACCATTTTCACCTCTGAGACATCAGTTTCGCAGAAGAAGGGTGAAATTAGTGCATTAAGATCCAAGGGTGCTTCATTTGGTCAGATATTTAGCGCATTCGTGTGGGAGTCCATGATTCTTGCTTTGTCAGGTTTATTCCTAGGAATTTGTATCACCATTATAACTGCGCCACTAATGGGATCTTCAATCGGACTCCTCGCCTTTGATATTTCTCAGTACCAAATCTTTCTGAATGAACTCGCAATTCCTACACAGGCTGTGATACTAGCTATACTCATTGCTATGTTCCTCCCTGCCGCTTACCTCTTCCATGTTTCCAGAAGAATCGATGTAGCTGAGATCGGACAGCCTACCACAAGATTGACTTATGAGATACCCGAAGAGGTCCATTTCTCT
This sequence comes from Candidatus Thorarchaeota archaeon, assembly GCA_029858305.1. Lineage (GTDB taxonomy): Archaea > Asgardarchaeota > Thorarchaeia > Thorarchaeales > Thorarchaeaceae > SMTZ1-45. The sequence continues at coordinate 14,372 of JAOUFI010000022.1, read as the reverse complement.
TACTATGCTGTTGGTCTAGGTGGAGTGCTTGTTGTGCTCCTTGTGATGCCAGTTCTACTGAATCCGGCTGGTCAAACCGCAATCTTCGAGATTCTCGTTTCTACGCTACTACTGTTTGCAGCGGCATATTTGGGTTCACGAGCGATGCGACTCGTGACTGCTGGTGCTTCGGAGAGAGTGTCTCGAATTATGGGTGAGAAGCGACTATATCTAACACAAAGCCTTCGGAGAAGGAAAGGGCAATTCATACCACTCCTCGTGATTCTTACCCTCACACTTACCACAACCACAATGATGATGATTCAGACTGCAAGTTTTGAGGACACTCTGGTAAACGAGGCGAATTATGCGTTAGGCTCAACGCTAAGGATAGAAACAACTGAACAACCTTTCTACTGGATAGGATCACTTCCCGGGTATTCTGGAGTCACTGGATCGACTCCAGTTATTGAAGCACTATCACATGTTGATGATGAAGGCTTCTACCTAGAAGGCATTCGCGCAGCTGACTATCGGGATATTGGGAATTTCAAATCTACAAGTTTTATCGATACAAGTTATGATGTCATACTAACAGCTCTTGAGAACACAGAACATGGTATAATACTCAGCGAATACCATGCATCACTTTGGAACGTTTCTGTTGGTGATCCTATTGTCATAGATGTTGCAGGATTAACGGGTCATAGCTATGTGATGTTCTATATGGTTGGGATGATGCAGAGTGCGCCTGGTTTTGGAATGGCCTCTACACGGGATTTGGAAGGTGTCCCATATGGTGCGTTCTTTGGATTTCAGCCTGGACTTGGTGGATTTGCCTTGGTCAATTTGGATGACCTATCTTTTGAAACTGGATTTATTGCAGCTGAAACATTCTTAGTGGGCGCTAACTCGCCTGATGATGTAACTGAAATGACTGCATACCTTGACACACTGCTATTTACAGACGTCTATATCACTGGTACGATGGAGTTTGATCCTGACTCCGTTACCGGACTATTCGTGTCAGGCTTAGAGGGACTAACAATGATTAGTTTCATTCTATGCGCCGCCATGGGCATAGCGTCAATTGCATTATTCTTGGGCTCTGCAGTTATTGAACGTGAACCTGAATACGCTCTTTTCAGAGCCATTGGTGGAACTAAAAGACAGATTATCAGTTTGGTGTTTGGCGAATTTGCAGGTAGTGTTCTCGCCTCGGTCCTTATCAGCCTCGGACTCGGTTTTCTATTTGGGTATACACAGACCGTGCTTACCTTTGGCATATCCTCTGTCTGGCCGATTCTCCCAAAGGTGCTAACTTATCCGCTCCTATTGATGATTGCTACAGTCGCAGTAGAGTGTTTGGTGATGATAATTGCTTGTTATTACCCTGCACGTAGAGCTGGCAACACAAATCCTGCTGATGTATTAAGAAATATGTGAGGTAGTCGTTATGAATACAATCGAAATCGAAGAAGAACTTGACCTTTACAGTGACTTGCCTGATGATGTTGTCGTCAGTGTGAATGAGTGCTACAAGATCTACAAGGCTCAGGAATTGGAAGTCGTGGCGCTCAGTGGTGTATCACTTCAGATTCTAGAAGGTAAGATTATGGCTGTAGTCGGTCCTTCTGGTTCAGGGAAGACGACACTAATCAATGTTATTGGAGGAATAACAAAGGCAACAGTGGGGAAGGTGTATTGGGCTAACTTGAGGACTGATATTACCAAACTAAGTGAACGAGTTCTGACAGAGGCAAGACGTAATTTCATTGGTTTCCACTTCCAATTGAACAACCTGCTACCTCATCTCAATGCATGGCAAAATGTAGAACTTGCTGCTAGGATTGCTGGCGTACCTCGTGCAATTCGAAAGGAACGAGTTGATAGACTTATAAAAATGGTTGGGCTCGAAGAACGCAAACGGAATAAGGCAACTACTCTCAGCGGTGGAGAGAAGTCAAGGGTTGCAATAGCAAGCGCTCTCGTCAATCTGATTGATACTGAAGGCAAAGGACTTGTTCTCTGCGATGAACCTACTGGTGATCTTGATCCCGAAACCGGAGAGCGCATTCTGGATCTATTCCAGGAATTGAATGAGACCATTGGAACCTCTTTCTTCATTGTCACCCACAGTCAACAGGTTGCATCGAAAGCTGATGTGACAGTCGAGCTTCGTGATGGTGTCATATCTGGATTTCATCAAGCTGGTATCGACCTTGACATGCTTGACACGACCAGAGTTGTCCGTCTTGATGATAAACATCGATTGCCAATGCCTACTGACCTCTTGGATCTGGCTGGAAATCCGCGGGAGTTCAGACTCACATATACTGACAACAGGTTTATGCTTGTGCCCCAAACAGCTGATGTGGTAGATGAAATGCGTGCAAAGAAGGCTAGGATGTGCAGGGTCTGCGGTTCTGAGATTCCTGGTGGCAAATTCATCTGCCCGAACTGTGGAAGTCAAGTATCAGTGTAAGAACTAGGTCACAGAAGACTCGCTCTCTGGCGAGTCTCTTCTCTTAAATAGTGCAACTAGCTCTTCGATACATCTCCAATTACCCATGAGCGTACGAATCCGAATACGTACGCCCTTGAGCGTCTTGACTCCTGCGAGTTCAAGCTCTTTTTCTATATAGTTACAAATCTCTTTGCCCTCTTGATCGTAGTCTGTTAGGATGAGAACCTTTCCTCTCTTTCCTGCCCTTTCCACAATCTGTTCAATCATCCTGTACCTAGGAAGCTTAGTCTGTGTTTTGATTATAGGTGCTTTTACACCAAGGTTGCGAAGAACCGAAACATCCCTATTTCCTTCTACAGTTACAACAAGGTTTTCATATTTTGAATCGAGGTCCTGTATTATCTTGAGAAGAGCCCGTTCATTGTCTCGCAACTTCATCGACCGTTTCCTCTCAATCGCATAATTTCTGAAGACATCTGCCTTTCCTCGAAGGGTGTCATCGTTCTTTTTTGTCAATGCGCCCACCAGTCTATGGCTATGGTGATATTGCAACCTTCATTGTCTTGCCTTCGCTCATCATTTCTAAGGCTTCATTTATCTTCTCTAGAGGCATTTCATGCGATATCAGCAAGTCAGGATTCACATCTTTGGCAATGATGAGTTTGAGTGCTTGCTCAACATGCCTCGGTTTGAGGTGAAACACACCCTTCAGTGTGAGTTGACCGTAGTGGAATCTCACAGTGTCTACTTCGAATGTCGTTCCCGATGCAGCTCCGCCAAATAGCACAGTAGTACCTGCATCACGGGTCATCTTCACTGCTTGTTCCCAGAGTTTTGGAAGCCCCACCGCCTCAATGACGACGTCTGCACCTCTTCCGGAGGTTTCTTCTCTAACACGTTCTACAGGGTCTTCCTCTGATGGATTGATGACAATGTCTGCACCTGCTTTCAGAGCAATATCTCGTCTAAGATCAGCAAGGTCTGTGGCAATAACGGTTGATGCGCCATGCTTCTTTGCTAGCATGACCATCATTTGACCTATTGGTCCTGCTCCGATGATGACTACAGTGTCTCCTAGCTTAATGTTCGACTCTTCGATACCATGAACCACACAGGCTAGTGGCTCAGTAAGCGCGGCATCTCTGAAGGAGAGTGAATCTGGTATTTGGTGCGTATTCCATCGGACCACAGCCTCAGGAACTCGGATATACTCGGCAAAAGCTCCGTTAACTAGGCTATCCTTGAGTTCAGCGCAAAGATTGGGCATATCTCTCTTGCAGAAGAAGCACTCACCACAAGGTGCAGAGTTTGTTGCTACAACGCGCATTCCCTCTTTGAAATGTCGAACACCTTCTCCTACTGCTTCAATTGCTCCCCCATACTCGTGACCAAAGAGTGCTGGTATATGCTTGATCAGAATCGGATGTCCTCTCTTGTATGTCTTGACATCGGTACCACAGGTAAGGGCTTTTCCGACTCTCACCAAGAGCTCACCCCGTCCAATTTCAGGTATGTCCGTTTCCTCGTATCGCACATCACCAATGCCATAGTACATGGCTGCTTTCATCCGTCGAGACATGAGCAATCCCCATGATAGGTTTCAATAGCCGTTTAAATGGCTTCCTGACAATCGCAACCGTAACGCTTAATCGTAATTTACTAATGTTATGGGCGGGCGCGTGAATATGCGAGTAAAGCCAAAATATCCTGAAAAGACTGAGTATCATTCCATGTCTGAGTGGGATGGTCGTACAGGAGGTACTGCCATAGACAGTTCAGGACGCAAGATCATCTATGATACTCCAGAAACCTTTGGAGGACGAGGTGATGGCACCTGTCCTGATGAACTATTCGTGTCCTCGTTGGTAGGCTGCCTAAATAACACATTCCTTGATTTTCAGCGCCGCTTTGAGATGGATCTCAAATCACTCGTGATTCGAGGAACTGCTATAGCAATCTTCGATGGCAATGGATATCTTGTAACTGGTATCAGTATTTCTGGCGAGGTCGTTGTTGGAGAGAATGAGCTCGAAACAGGAAAACGTTGCATTGAATTAATGAAGGAGTACTGCCATCTGACTAGGACCATCAAGGATTGCATTCCTGTTGAATTTGACATTTCTATTCGAGAAGAATAGATCAAGTATCAAGTGTGTTCATGAGTTCTGCTATCCGCTCCATGTAGGCATCAATATTTATCCACTGTCCACCATGGAAGAAGACGCTCTTGCAATATTTACAGAACCAGAACTCTTGGTAATAATTATAGGTCCTCTCTGGGACTAACTCTTCAATCTGTTTCTTCTCATCCTTTGTAATGTGAACCAGTTCACCATTGCATTTGGTACATCTAGATTTTGCTGGGTCCGCCTCTGGCTTGATTCCATACTGTAAAAAGACACTCGCCACCTCTTCGTCTACTGACCCTCTCACAAGCATCACTTCTACTCCAGTTTCTTTTGCGCGACTGGCGAGAATTGCATCCGATGTGAGCAGTACTCTCTCCTGTTCAAGTGCAATACGTATAATATCGTCATCATGCAATTTTGTAGAATAAAATGTATCATGCCCAGTGAGGCGGAGCCATGTTGCCAGCTTGCCTAGCATAGCATCGACAATGAATGTCTTCAAGTCTTATCACCAAAGAAGAGTCGCTTAGCATTTTCATACATTACAATCTGTATCTCATCGTTTGTTACTTGAGGATATCCTTGGTCTATCATCTCCTCCGGAATTCGAAGCTTGGTGAAGAAGTCAACCCATTTCTTCAAGGGCATTGCATATTCAAAAAGAGGAAAATCACTTCCGAAGAGCATTCGACTTGGAAACACTCGATTCAGCTTAGCCTCTGCAATCATCTGGTACACTCTAATTGGCACTTTGGATGCGAAGAATTGCCATCCCGACACGTCAACAGAAACATTCGGATTCTTGGAAGCAACCATTAACGCCTCATGTACCCATGGGACTCCAACATGTGCTAACACAATCTTCAATGTTGGAAAGTCTGCTGCCACTTTGTCTACATAGACTGGTTGCGCATATTTCACATGTTTGAATCTCGAAGTGAAACCTGTGTGGATAACAATTGGAATCCCTAGGTCAACACACTTTTCATAATATGGATAAAATGCATCATCGTCAGGGTAGAACCCGTTCGGAGGATACAGCTTCAATCCCCTACATCCTTTGAGTGTGACAGCACGTTCCAGTTCTCGAAGACCATTTTCTCCTCTTCTAGGATCAATACCTACAAATGAAACGATGTTTGGAGAATCAGCAATCTCATTCGTATGCCAGTCCGTCTTCTCTTGAAGGCTCAGGGGCATGGTCTGTGAGATACCACTATCGATTGGCAGAATCACTGCGCGTTCGACTCCACCTGCATCCATTGCAGTCGTTAATCTTTGGAGGGGGGAGTCGAGCTGAGCCTCAATACCAGCTCTCTCTGCTGCAATCTGTCTTGCATGTATGTCCTCTTTGCTGATGATATCTCTAGTCCATGTGTGGGCGTGTGCATCAATAACTCGCAATAGGATCCCACTTTCTTACAACTCATAGGAGCGATTAAGGTTTCTGCATCATCTCTAGGTTCAGAGGTTCCGCAGGAGGCTTGCAGCTCTACTAAGTTGAGCAATAGCTTCAATGGAAACAGTCATACTGCCAAGTTCGTTGTGTGTATTGTCTCCATGAAAATCAGTACCCCCGGTCTCAATGAGTCCAAGCCCTTTCGCGGCGTTCTTTACCTGTTTTGTATCTTCTTCAGGAATCGAGTTTCTCTCATAATTGTAGACCACTTCTACTCCCAATAGACCCGACTCCTTAAGGTCTATCAATAGGCTTCTGAGGTCACTTCCTGAGTAGTATAGAGGATGTGCCAACACAGGAACAGCTCCAACCTCCCTCAAGATTCTGATGCCCTCTGTTATGTCCGGCCGCGCTCGTTTTACGTATGCAGGCTTTCCCTCTGCAAGATACATAGCAAAAGCCTCGTCAATATTCATCACTACACCCATTTCAACGAGAATTCTTGCAAGGTGTGGCCTGCCAGGAGATGCTGCTGTTCGCATAATCTCTTCGACCTCTGAGTCTGCTACATCAAATCCTAGGTCTCTTAGTTTTTGCACCATCTTTGGAAATCTCGTGTTTCTCTCGTCTCTAAAGGCTGTCAATCTATCCTGTAGTTCAGGCCTATCGCTAGGAACATAATAGCCCAAGAGATGCAACTCATAGCCACGATATTCTGTACTAATCTCAACGCCAGGGATGCAAGCTAAATCATTCTTATCGCCTTCAATTAAGAACTCACTATTACCTCCAATGGTATCATGATCTGTGAGAGCAATCCCTCCTAGTCCCAAGTCTATAGCCATATCTACTAATTGTTTTGGAGAGTAGATTCCATCCGAGTGGTTAGAGTGAATATGTAGATCAGCAAGGGCTCTCACCATGCGCAGCCTCCTCTCGAAGGGTCTCTACAAGCTTTCTCACCCTATGGCAGACCTTCCTGATTTCTTCGCGACTGACTGTCACCGCAGATGGACAATCCTTGTCAAGGATGCACTTCCTCTTCCTAGCATCATAGATGATAGGGTAGTACCTACACCCCTCCGGACGATTCTCATAGATGCGGCAGACTTTAGATTCAGGATCATAGAAGTAACAGTGTCCGTCGACGTTTTTGAGTTCACAAAATCCTGCCATCACTCTGACTAGGAAATCTTCCTTTTTGTAACCTAATGACTCAATTCTTTGTGCATCCTCACGAGATAGGGTCATCTCTGTTTCAGTACAACAGAGTCTAATCTCTTCACACGAACCATCATGGTTACAAACAAATGGGGACAAGTATTACTACTACTCCTTATTATATTCGTGAACTGTAATATCGGTCAGACTGCGGTTTAACGGGTCATAGCGGTGATGAGTTCGCTCACCATCCCTGCATTCATCATCATCCCGATGAGTGATGTTTGACCGGTACAAGGCTAAATATGCTTTCAAAGAGTCAGAGCTGCACAGAATCTATTGGGTCACGAGGACTCCATCTTTCTAGAGACCCTTTCTAGCAAGTCTACGAGAGGGTGATAGGTTTCGAGTCATATCTTCGGCACCACTCTCAGCTGGCATGCTATAGTTTGGAAGAGTCTTTCCTGTAATCTTTAGGTAGGTTGCAGCGCGTACTTTGTAGAGGTAAGCAATGAGATCATCTGGTGGTGATACAGCACCCATCCTAAGTGCACGTCTTCTTCCAAACATGTCGAAGAATCTATCTAGTATGTTCATCTTATTCAATCCAAATATAATCAATGCGGGATTGCACAAAAGGCTTTCCAAGTAGACAATTTTCATACAAATAAGAGTTCACAGAGCCAAAGCGCTAAATAGTGACCATAACCCTCTTCGAACAGCTCTTCAGCAGGTGTGATACATCAGATGCGTATTGCTATTTTAGATAGACAGCGGTGCCGACCTAAGGACTGCACTCACGAATGTCAGAGATTTTGTCCTCGTGTGCGAACAGGGGACGAAACTGTCATCTTTCCCGATGGACAAGACAAGCCGCCAGTCATCGTAGAATCTCTCTGCTCTGGAGAGGCAATTTGTGTCAAGAAATGTCCGTATCACGTAATCAGCATAGTCAACCTTCCAGAGGAGCTTGAGTCTGATACAAGTCATAGATACAGTATTAATGGCTTCAAACTGTTTCGGCTTCCCATTCCAAAGGAGGGTATGGTCCTTGGCTTGATTGGTCCTAATGGTGTAGGAAAGACAACTGCAGTGCGAATTCTTGCAGGAGAATTACAACCCAACCTTGGTCAAGTGGAATCCCCCCCAGATTGGGAGGAGATCATCAGAGCATATCGTGGGTCTGAACTTCAACCGTTCTTTGAGAAGATTATGGCTGGCTCTATTGTTCCAATTCTCAAACCACAGAATATTACAGACCTGCCCAAGGTTAAGGATATAGCTGAACGTCCCATTAGTGACCTTTTGGAATCGTCTGACTCCTCGGGGCGACTGAAGGATCTTAGAGGCGACATGAGCCTCGATGAGATTTGGGATCGTCCTATCAAGTTCCTCAGTGGTGGCGAATTACAACGGGTAGCCGTCACTGCTGCCATTGTCCGTGAGGGGGATATATACTTCTTTGATGAGCCTACTGCGTATCTTGACGTTCGAGAGCGGCTGCGAGTTGGTAGAGCAATTCGCCACTTGGCGGATCTTGGGAAGACTGTGGTAGTTGTAGAACATGACCTATCAATTCTTGATTATGTATCAGATAATGTGTGTCTGTTTTATGGTACTCCGGGAGTCTACGGAATTGTGTCACATCCTCATGGGACACGTGTGGGCGTGAATCAGTTCCTTGATGGTTTTATTCCTGATGAGAATATGCGATTCAGAGACACCTCGATCTCCTTCAAGGGCATGTCAACAGAAGACATTGAGTTTACTTCTACTGAAACTATGATCGAGTATGGAAACATGCGAAAGGAATTCGAAGACTTCACGCTTGAGGTCAAAGGTAGTCGTGTATCGAAGGGTCAGGTCATTGGCATTCTTGGACCTAATGGTATTGGAAAGACCACATTTGTCCGTATGCTGGCAGGAGAGCTAGTACCAGACCAAGGAGAGGCACCAAAGAAGACTGTAACAGGACTTGACCTCAAGATCAGTTACAAACCGCAATATATCCCCGCCGACTTTGATGGAAACTTGAGAATGTACCTTCGTGAAGCTGGCGGAAATACAATCGATTCAGCTGATTTCCAGACCGGGGTGATTAAGAAGCTTGAACTTGAAAACTTGCTTGATCACAGTATTCAACAGCTCAGCGGTGGCGAGCTCCAGAGAGCTGCTATTGCGGCTTGTCTTGCGCGCGACGCTGATATCTACCTTCTAGATGAACCCTCTGCATTCTTGGATGTTGAGCAGCGGCTTGCGAGCTCTCGAGCGATACGAAGACAGGTTCGTAACAACCTAAAGACTGCCTTCGTTGTAGAACACTCCATTCTCATGGCCGACTATCTTAGTGATAGTATGGTTGTGTTCAATGGAACTCCTGGAAAATCTGGCGTAGCTTCGTCAGTCACTACTCTACGTACTGGTATGAACAACTTCCTGAAACAGATGGGTGTGACATTTCGTCGAGACCCCCAGACTGGTCGCCCCCGGGTCAACAAGGATGGATCCCAGTTGGACTCCCAGCAGAAGGCTTCTGGCGACTATTACTATGTTGGAAAGGGAAGCTGACCTCTTAACCTAGAGCCTTAACTTGCGATTCCAGTGATTTCTACCTGCAGACTTCTTTTCTGCATCAATCTCTGCTAGAATCTTCACCGCCTCATTACCACATCTGATGACATCCATCTCCCCTTTGACTTCGAACTCATCGCGTACCCTATTGGCATAGACTGCGCATACTGCACCTGTCCTGAAACCATAGATGTTACCGAGAGTGAATAGGGTAGCTGCCTCCATCTCAAAATTTGTCACATTAGCTCTTTGAAGGTCTTCGATAAGAGTAGTACTAAAGCTCTGAAAGAATCCACCATATCCTGGTCGTGATTGACCCAGATAGAATGAATCAGTAGAAGCTGATATTCCTAGATGGTAGGTGAATCCCAAGTTCTCAGCAGCCTCAATGAGTGCGAGGATAGTTTCATGTGAAGACGAAGCTGGATATTCCATCCGTACATACTGCTTACTTGTTCCATCAAGACGGACAGCTGCTGTGGAGATGATGAGATCACCAATCTCAATTTCCTTCTTTAAAGTGGCACATGAACCAACACGGATGAAGGAATCGACCTTGACATTAGCAAGCTCTTCAACTACAATTGCCATCCCCGGTCCTCCTATGCCCGTTGAGCATGCAGAGATGTCTGCACCTCTATATTTGCCTGTATGAGTGACAAACTGGCGATGTGTAGCCACTTCTCTAAACGAGTCCCATAGAGAACTTATGCGCTCAACCCGTTGAGGGTCCCCTGGAAGTAGGACGGTCTTTGCAACATCACCCTCTTTTACTTCCAGATGATACTGCTTTCTGTCCTCTGTGACTGGTTTCCTTGCTGAGACTTTAGCTTTTGTCATTGATTCACCTCTGAATATGTTCTTACAGAGTCAGAATTCCCTTTTGTATCCAGCGAATGGTCGCTCTAGCTAAGCATATAGGAGAAAGGTAGTATCTAAAAGGCTGAAATTCTGAGGTAAGGTATTATGACCAATATCGATGAACTACACCATTTGAGCTTGGGAAAACGTGTTAGACTTCATAGGATGATGTATGAGCACGGCCCTGGCAACGGTCATCTACTCATTCTACCGATTGATCAAGGCATTGAACATGGCCCGGTTGACTTCTTCGCCAATCCTCCTTCAGCGAATCCAGAGTTCCAGTTTAAACTAGCCCTGGAGGGTGGATATTCCGGTATTGCTCTGCATCTTGGTTTGGCTGAGAAGTATGCACCCAAGTATGCAGGAAGAGTGCCGATTGTCCTGAAGATTAATGGTAAGACCCGCATCCCGGGAGCTGGTGATCCAATATCCCCTATGACAGGATCAGTCGAGGATGCAGTTCGGATCGGGGCCGATGCAATCGGATATACTCTTTATATCGGGAGCCCGAGTCAGGTCGCTGATCTGAACCAGTTCAGGCAGGTCAAGGTTGATGCAGAACGATATGGAATGCCAATTATTGTTTGGGCATATCCTCGAGGAGAGGCTGTAGATAAGAAGGGTGGCAGGGACTCACTATATGCCATTGACTATGCAGCGAGAGTAGCTGATGAATTGGGTGCTGATATTGTTAAACTCAATGTTCCAGTCGACGACTCGAAAACAAGGGCACAGCAGCCCAGTCCTTATGACAAACTTGAGTTAAGCTATGAAGAGATGGTAAAGAAAGTCGTGAAGTCAGCGGGAAAGACAATGGTCTTGTTTTCTGGCGGCGGAAAAATGAGCGATGATGATGTTGTACATCGAGCAAAGGTATGTCTTGAGCAGGGTGCGACTGGGCTCATTTTTGGCAGGAATCTTTGGCAGAGAGAGTGGAATGACGCTCTTGCCATGACCAAACGTCTGAAAGACATGATGAAGAATCTATAATGTAGTTTCTGCTAATTTGTGTGTCATCGCCCTGAATGAGAACTATTATATGCATAAAGAATAGTCGAAGGTCTCGTAGGAACTACTCTTTTTTCAGAGTTTCTACAAAAAAATATACATGGGTAATGAAGGAGCAAATTGCAAATGGTTGAGACCACCATTAGCGTGATCAAAGCAGATATTGGGTCATTAGCTGGTCATGTTATAGTCCCTGATTTCCTGATCGAACTGGCTCGGAAATCGCTGAAAGAGGGAGTTGAAAAGAAGATCATCAATGATTTTCATGTTTCTAATGCAGGCGATGACCTAGAACTGATTATGACTCACAATAAAGGAGAGGGAAATGCAGAAGTCCACAAGCTTGCTTGGGACACTTTCATCAAGGGCACTGAGCTTGCCCGCAAGAAAAAAATCTATGCAGCAGGGCAGGACATACTAGCTGATACATTCAGTGGGAATGTGAAGGGTATGGGTCCTGGTTCCGCAGAGATGACATTTGAGGAACGCAAATCGGAACCCATTGCTGTCTTCATGGCTGACAAGACTGAACCTGGTGCGTATAATTTACCACTATTCAAGATATTTGCAGACCCGTTCAATACAGCTGGGCTCGTCATTGATCCCAACCTTCATGATGGCTTCAAGTTCGTAATTCAAGATATTATGAAAGATATCCCTTGTTTCATTGAGATGAAGGCTCCGGAGGAAATGTACGACATTCTTGCACTTCTTGGAAGTACTGGACGATACACAATCAAGAAAATCTATCGAAATGATGGAATGATTGCAGCATCTGTCAGCACGGACAAACTACATGCAGTTGCCGGTAAGTATGTCGGAAAAGACGACCCTGTTGCAATTGTGAGAGCACATTCTGGTCTACCGGCAATGGGAGAAGTACTTGAAGCATTCACACTTCCGCATTTGGTTTCTGGGTGGATGAGAGGTTCTCATACTGGCCCACTTCTTCCTGTTGGATTGAAAGACTCTCGATGTACAAGATTTGATGGTCCTCCAAGAGTTATTGCACTTGGTTTCCAAGTTTCCGATGGTATGCTTGTTGGACCCGTTGATCTCTTTGACGATGTTGCATTTGATATTAGTCGCCAGCGCGGAATGGAGATGGCCGACTATCTGCGTAGACATGGACCCTTCCAGCCTCACAGGCTAAGTGATGATCAGATGGAGTACACAACATTGCCAAAGGTTCTCACGCGCTGCGAGAATAGATTTGTCACTGAGGAATTAGTACCAAAGGGCAAGGCAAAGAAAAAAGAGAGTTCAGTAGAATAATCGGTTCTCAATAATACTCTCAGAAGAGTACATTAGAAGATGCTATGCCGTTCGGGCAGAGTCCTTTCAGTATACAGAGATGATGAGTTCTGAGCGAAATGCATAACTCATGACTGACCTGTATCCATCACCATGAAAGAAGCTAGGTTGAAGAGAATAGCGCCAACAAGTGTAGAGAGTTACCTAGCAAGCATTCCTGAGGATGCAAGGGATGCCTTGGAGAATCTTCGAAGGGATATCAAAAAGATAGTACCTGAAGCAGACGAGATTATTAGCTACCAGATTCCAACCTTCAGACACAATGGAAGAATGCTTGTAGCCTATGCTGCTTGGAAGAATCACATCAGTCTATATGTAATGAGTCTCTCTGTCATGAATAAATTCAGGGAGGAATTAAAATCATATGACACAGCCAAGTCAACTATTCATTTCTCGTTTGAACAGCCACTCCCTTCTGCACTTGTGAACAAGATAGTAAATGCTCGGATAGAAGAGAATGAGACACGAAGCAAAGATAGGAAATGAGGTATAGCTATCTTTTACTACCACTCATCCAGTTCGTTTAATGATATGATACCCGAATTTTGTTTTCACAGGATCAACTGTCATTGCTCCAATGCTGAGACCAAAGGCTGCTCTCTCGAATTCTGGGACCATCTGCCCCTTTGTGAACCAACCTAGGTCGCCACCTTTCTTCTTTGAGGGACATGTACTGTAATCTTTAGCGATTTTTGCGAAATCCTCTCCAGAAGATATTCTACCAATGAGTGCTTGGGCTTGACTATGCTTTTCGACGAGTATATGACTTGCTCGGACTTTTCCTGCTTTAGCTTTAGACATTGAATCACCTGTATTTGGGTGTATGCAGGAATTCCAGAAAATTGAGGGTCTTAAAGTTGTTCACTTGTGAGTCCATCCCGAAAACGAGGTTTTATGTCCGAATTTGCTCAAAGTCTATGTTAACAAGTGATTATGATGAAGGCTACGGTATTCCACAAGCATGGTCCTCCTGATGTTCTCTCGTATGAGGATTTTGAAATTCCAAAGATTCATTCCGGTCAAGTCTTGGTAAAAGTAAAAGGGGTAGCTCTGAATCACCTCGATCTTTTTGTACGGTCTGGTATTCCAGGTCTAAACCTCGAAATGCCTCATATTTTAGGTAGTGACATCAGTGGGGAGATTGTGGAACTTGGCAGTGATGTAAGGGGCACCCTTGAAGTTGGGCAGAAGATCCTCGTAGACCCTGGTATCTATTGTGGAGAATGTGAATTCTGTATTCGTGGAGAAGAGTCTCTCTGTACTTCATATGGGATTATTGGTGAGCACGCTCGAGGCGGTTACGCTGATTATATTGCATTAAATCCACAAAATGTGATACCTATTCCTGAAACTGCTAGAATTGACTTGGTTGATGCAGCATCAATCCCTCTAACTCTGATGACTGCTTGGAGACTGATGATCACCAAGGCCAAGATTAAACCGGGTGATGATGTCCTAATTATTGGGATAGGGGGCGGAG
>JAOUFI010000101.1 GCA_029858305.1 Candidatus Thorarchaeota archaeon | reverse complement strand
GGGCTAGCATGGACCCGATACATTGTGAAGAAGCTACTGCAAAACTTTCGGAGATGAATCCAGGTTTGGTTCTAATAGTAAGCCCAAACGCTGCACTTCCAGGACCCACTCAGGCTAGAGAGTATTTGCTGAAGAAGAAAATACCTGTGGTAGCCATATCTGATGGACCATCGAAGAAGGCATTCTATACAAAAGACGAGAAAGGAAAGAGTGTCGTTTCTATTCCAGACGGGAGCGGCTTTATTGTCCTTCCAATGGACCCAATGATTGGAGCAAGAAAGGAGTTCCTCGATCCCACAGAAATGGCAATTTTCAATGCTGAACTCATCAAGGTACTATCATGTACGGGAGTGATTCGTTTCCTACAGTATGAAATGGATAAGCTTACAGATAGCCTAAAGGCTGGAACAAAACCGAAGTTACCTGCAATCACACTAACAACAGAGATGGCACTGGAATCCGCAGGTTTTACTAATCCCTATGCTTATGCAAAAGCTTTTGCTTCGCTCAAGATGGCTGAATCAATTGCGGATATCACATCAAAAGCATGTTTCAAAGAAGATGATCCCGAAGTCTATGTCCCTGCAGTCACTGCAGCTCACGAACTACTTAGGTATGCAGCAAAACTTGCGGATGAGGCTCGAGAGATAGAAAAACAGAATGATACGCTAATACGAACATCTCACGGTTTAACTTGTAAAGCTCTCAAAAAGACGCAATTGCACGAAAAACCGAAATAAACAGCAAGTAAAATTCCTTAGATAGCAATCAAAGGAAACTTGTTAGACAATAGCAGAAGTAGTGCATGAAGCAAGGACTCGAAGTATCCACTACCTCCTCGAACAGAAGAGTCTGTCTTGAAAAGACATATCTGTCTTAGCCTCTCTGCATTACTTCAGAGCTGGTGATTTCTGTGGTTAGGAATCTATCATTGCATTTCTTGTCCCGGAAAGAAGGTTTGAGGACTGAACCTGAATCTGATAGCGTAACACTGGCAATTACTTTTGCAATGGCGGAGGGGCAGAAGGCTCAAAATAAGAGAATCACGATGCTTAGTAAGATTTCAATCCCATTCTGGATTGTTCAGACCTCGGAAACTAGATCGATAGTAATTTCAGCCGCGGCAAGCACAAGACAGGAACTAAAGTTTAGTGACATGAAAGGTTTGACAGAGATACGAAGGATTGTGACATCTGAGGTCTCACAACCCGATGATGTCCCGAAAGCTGTTGTACAGATTGAAACATTATTGGGAAGGGTTGAAACTATCACTGCACAATTAGCCAATCTATTTACTCCAGCACCAATAGCTAGCGTAGGTCAATTCATTGTAGAATCAGATCCTTCTGCAAGAATGATACGAATAGACATTAGGGCGGATTCACCTGATGCTTTAAAGCGCACAGAAGAATTCAGAGAAGTTTCTCAGTCGGCAAAATTACGAGTAGAGGCAATTGAATCCCTTCAAAAGGTGATTAATGAAAAATTTGGAGAGCATCTCAGAGTTCTTGAGAATATCATAGCAGTTGAAACAGAACGTTGGAATCTTCGAATCAAGTCCATGGAGGAACGGGCTCATCAAGAAACTGAAAATCTTGCCAAGACTAGGGACAATCAACTATACGACTTGCAAGAGAAAACAAAGATGGATTTACGTGCACTAACAGCTGCCTTTTCAAGATCTGCTAATGATCTTGAGGTATTCTTTAACGAGATATTGGAGAGCATTCGTGAATCAAGAAAACGTATTGGTCAAAAAGAGGACGATATCGAAGGTGCTGTATCTATCTTTAAAGAACTATCAGCAAATCTGTCATCGAAAATCAAGCAAAGTAATCAACCACTGCAGGTCATGGATGAAAAAGCTAACTCTATGTTGAAGAGATTAGGTGAAATCGTAAAGGAAACTGATAGCAAGAAACTCTCTATTGAAGCCAATTATCAATCCCAGATACAAGAACGCAATCAAAGACTTGATGATACTAAGAGGGAAATGGAAAAGAAGATGCAAGAGATTGACGAATTACACACTCGAGTAAGAGATGCTTTTGACAAAAGCAAGAAGCTTGTTGAGGAGCATATTGTTTTACTTCAGAGAGAGTACCTTGATATCATGGCATGGACCCTCGAAAATGAATCTGTCAGAGGACTTATGCCACTCACGCTTCTTGATGTCGAGGTGGTTATTGTTCAATATGACAGCGGTCCGTATCAATTATTGACACCAAGTTTCACGCCGGAATCTGATATTTCTTTGAGCCCCAGAGGGAAACCAATTAGCCATGAGTTAGATGAATCCCTTAAAGATTCCATGCAGAATTGGTTGTCTCTTGATCCATCTTTGAAGATAGCATTTGATACTGCATGCAAGGCAGGAAATCTACTATTAGTACCTCAGTCATTGGAAGTTCTCAAGGAGGGGCTCGATGTACTAATACGTAGGAAACTAATCCGGAGTACAGATAAAGAAAGATATGAAATGCTCTGGAACAGATATGCAGGCAAGTGCCCGAAGTGTGGAACTATATCTGAAGCAGGAGCCAAGTTCTGTCAGAAATGTGGATTTGCTTTTAGCTAATTGAAAACAAGCAGATCATTCCATAGTAAAATATTGATTACACCATTCTACGTACCATTGATGCAAGATTGCGTTTTAACCATACTTCAAAAGGAGTAGAAAATAAACAGGGCATCAATGAAAGATGTCATGGATAATTATCCACAGCTGTCTCTGATTCCTGTCAACATGTATCGTTATAGAACCGTATCAGTTGAGCATTTACAGGATATGCAAAACTACATGGATAAACTTCGTCAAGATGGCTTATTTAGTGATAATAAAGTATTCAGATCATATGTTGATAATAAAGGCTTCAAGATACCTGAGAATTTTCAAGAGGCAAAATCCCTCATTGTGATAGCAGTCTACAATCCTCTGGCAAAAGCAAGTATTCCCTTCAAAGGACACATTCACGAAGTAATCATCCCACCGAATTATCGAATAGATGAGTTTTCTATGGACCAGCTCCGTGCGACAATTATCCATAATATTATCCGTAAAAAAGGATACAGGATTGAAAGTGTCGGTAATAGTGTTTTTCTCAAGCACCTTGCCACTCGCAGTGGTCTAGCAGAATATGGTAGAAATAATATTTCCTATGTAGAAGGTATGGGGAGTATGCTAACTCTCTTCGCATTCTTTACAGATTTCATCTTCGAAGAGGATCATTGGGGAGAAGTTCGAATGATGGATTCTTGCAGAGATTGTAAGGGATGTATCAATCAATGTCCAACCCAAGCAATCAGTGACAATCGTTTTGTAATCGATGTTGAGAGATGTCTGCCACTCTACAATGAGGTTGTCGGAGAGATTCCTGCATGGATTCCTACGCAATCTCACAATGCCCTCATAGGTTGTTTGCGTTGTCAGCTACGATGTCCAGCCAATAAAGAAGTTGTTTCGCGTATGATTCAGCTAGAGAGTCTTACTGAGGATGAAACATCATCGATACTTGAAGGTAATATTAATGATTACGCGACGATAGCTCTCTGTCAAAAATTGAAGGTCGCAACACCAGATATCATAGCTCAAATGCTACCAGTGTTCTCAAGAAATATGAAAATGCTAATTAATGAAGTCTAAAAATATGGATTCATAAAAACTCAAAGTAATGAAAGCCACTATTTCTCTGAGGTCATAGTTAATCGATTTGAATCTGAGAACTATATGCAAAGAATCATTAAATTTTTAGATTGATTCTAAGATTCAGGATGAAATTAGTAAAAGTCATGTGCATCAATCATAGGTCACTCTATGGAATTGTTCAATCTACTGATGCAGACGGACCTAGAAGGTTTGGCATATGTATGTCGGCAGGACACCGAATGTTTCACTTCTATGAAGGGCTTCATGATCCAATACCATATGCTTGGCTATATCCGATGGATGATTTTGAGAACATAGAGAAAGCAATTAGGAGCGGCGACTATCAATCGGACAAATATGAATTGAACCTAGATCTTTTCCTTGAAACTTGGCGTGAGATTGTATCAAATGGTTTTACACCCGAGTGGTTCTTCTTCCTTCCTGAGCAATTCTTCGGAACAGATCCTCTACAAGTCAATATCGCCCCCCAAAAACGCCTTTTGATTGAAATTATGGATACACTAGAAATAGAGAATACAACCAATCATATGGAATCTGGAGAAAAATTAGATAAAGATCAGGATATTCTACGGGAACGTAAGCAGGCTTATTTCGATTTGCAAAAGGTAGATAGAAAGGCAGAAGGAGATTTGCTTGTTTATCTGAGGAAATGGCAGCGTTCAGGAAGCATTGAACAACGCTGGCTGGGCGTTATGGCAATGACGCACTATCTTCGAGGTGGACTGATTGATTTTGATGGCTTCTATGATTGGCTGTGTAAAAATCTGGTTGACACATCATATCTCATTAGAGTGGAAACTCTCGACATGTTGCAATCATTGGTAATAACAAATACTACACAGTGTCTGAATCTTATCGAGCGACTCAATAACTCGAAGAGGTTTGCTCTCCAAATCGCAGCTTTTGACTTAGCAAGGCGAGTACTGTCAGGAGATTTCTATTATGGGCAGAGATATCATGAACAACTCTTTGGGCTTTACAAATCTATAGATAAGAAAGATTATCCGCGTTTTAGGGAATTGTGCGAACGTGCGAGTAAAAACCTAATTGGATGGCTTAATCGACTCTTGGGATTGAAATCTTATAGATATCTGAATGGGAAGTCTGAGAGGGAATTGCTAGTATTGAATAAAGTACTCGAAGACATATCTTTAGATGATTTTGATCTGTATATTAGACGAATGAGCAGATTGCTTGCAAAACATAGACTCCCCATTGAATCCTTCAAAATCCATTAATACGTATAGCATCAAGCTTTTCTATGGGCTCAAGTTGACCTGCTTTCTGTTGAGAAATGAAATTCATCGAGTTTGTTCCTTCTGAAATGACAGAAGAAGAATGGGAGAGATATTTCCAGTCGAGAGAGCGCCTTCAAATTGAATCAGATCCAAATGACCCTATACCATCACGTGCACGCAGACGTAACTATATGCTTAATCCTCACCCAGACTATGAGTTATCATGGTGGCAGGTCCAAGGAAAATCCGGAGATGTGGTGGGTATGGGAGGTGTCTGGTGGGCAAGAGAAGGAACGAGTATCTTCAACGAAGCAAAGGATGTAGCATATGCAGATATGATCTTTGAACAAAAATATACTAGCGAAAAAAATCAACGTGATTTTCTAAAGCGCTTTGTCAGTAAAGCAGATGAGATTGGTAAATCCAAACTGATTGTAGAAACCAGGGCAGAGTCTCAGTTTACATTTTACGCAAACTTGGGAGCAAGCATTGTTAGTGAGCGAACGACAAATCGATTGTATATCCATGATGTTAATATGGATATGATTCAGCGTTGGCGAAATGAGGGAGCTAAACGAACACCTGAAGTGAGAATTGAGAGGTTTGGATCAGTTCCAGATGATGATTTAGAGCAGTTCTCAGACCTCTACACAGAAACCTGGAATCAAGCACCACTTGAAGAAGCTTCTCCAGAAATGGTAGTAACGCCCGAGAGCCGCAGGAAGATGGAGAGATATTTTGACTCTCAGGGCGAGATATGGACCACTATTGTAAGTCGAGAGCCGGATGGAGTGATTAGTGGTTTAACCGAGATTTGGTATCAGCCAGAGTCTTGGCATCTTATTGAACAGGGGCTTACTGGTGTGAGTGAAAAATTCAGAGGGAGAGGTATCGGGAAACGGCTCAAGGCAGAGATGCTTATTTTCGCAATGAACGCCTATCCGAAAGCAAGAACTATTGAAGCAGGAAACGCTGATGCAAATGCACCAATGCTTTCAATTAATCGACGAATGGGATTTAAGATGCACAGAAAAATGTGGATTCTATCATTTAATGTAGCTGATCTTCTCGCTCGAATCGAGAAGCTGTAAACAATATTGAGTCTGATTCTAGCTCGATAAAATAGAGTGAAGAAATTAACAACGAGCTCTTTTTGGCATTCGTTAGGTGTTTCAATGAATTCGAGTGGTGATATTAGAGTCACTAGAGCGCAGATCGAAGATGCTAGAATTCTTGCAGAAACGTGCAAGAGAGCATTTGATTCTGATTTAGAGGTAGGCGCTCCTGGGCCTGGTGGCCCACCGGGATATGACTCAGTTGAGTGGAACGGAAGTAGAATCGTCAACCCATACCTTCAGTACTATAAAATTCTGAAAGGAGAAACCATTGTTGGAGGATTCATTGCGGGAGATAGAGGACTAGGATACCAGGTTTGTGAGAGAATCTGGGTGGACCCCGATCATATGAGGGAGGGCATTGGACAGAGAACTTTCGAAATAGTCTGGGAGGGATATCCTCAAGCAGACCTCTGGACATTGGGAACTCCAGAATGGAATGTGAGAACTAATCCATTCTATCAGAAGCTCGGTTTCGTTAAGATTGGTACTACGCATGAGTATCCTCATTGGAGCGGTAACTATTACGAGAAGAGCATCACAAATGGATTCCCAAGAGCAATGTCGACGATTGAAGCCCTTCGACCAGGCTTGAATCAAGTGGTTGTAGAAGGACTCGTGGAAACAATGCAGAGTCCTCGCACAGTGTTTTCGCGGAAGACAGGAGAGGAATTGAAGGTCGTCAATGCCATATTAAGAGATGGCACAGGGTCAATCAGGCTTGTCCTATGGAATGATCAGATTAGACAGGTCAAGGAGCATTCAAGAATAAGATTAGAGAATGGATATGTGAGAGAATACAGAGATGATATTCAGTTAGGAGTAGGTGAATGGGGAGTTATTATCACACTCGTATCGTCAGAAGGGACATAATCAGACTGTTGGAAGTCATTACTACTACTAAGTTACTTCATTAAGGATTCATACTCTGAGCTCAATGAGAGCTGAAGAGTCATACCCTGAAATCGGTCGTTCAAATCGACCCCCACTACAACATCTGACGCAATATGTGCGCTGAAGGAAAGCTATAAGGGAATTCAATAGAGGACGAGGCCACCATCTGATCTTCGAGTGTGGTGCATGAAGTGCCGGATCGTCGAAATTTGGATGAAATGGGGTACTATGACTATGCGGCAGCAATGGGCATACCATACTTCCACTGGGGTGGCTTAGGGGCATCAGACCGCATTGCTGAGTTGCTTGCAATAGACAACAGCACTCGCGTTCTCGTTGTGGGTTGTGGAACTGGATATAGTGCCTGCAGAATCGCGAAAAATACGAGTTGTGATCTGGTAGGAGTGGACATTTCAGCAGATATGGTCAAGGGGGCACAAAAAAGAGCTACTGAATGGGGTCTCGAAGATCATGTTCGGTTTCAGCAAGGGGATGCATACAAACTGGAATTCCATGATGCAGAGTTTGACGTGTTGATGACAGAATTCGTATCGGTCTTTCTGGAGAAGCCTCGTGTTTTTCACGAGTTTGTAAGAGTACTCAATCCCGGCGGGAGACTAGGTGTGAATGAGCTATTCTTCGCAGATGAGATACCCTCGGAGGTAAGACCGAAAATCGAAAGAGTACTCGAGGGATTTGAAGAGGCTGTCGGACTACCGATTAAGATTCCCACGATGTCTGAATGGAAAACATACTTCGCTGAGGCAGGGCTGGACAGCATAAGTCAAGAGGTAGTAGACTACAGGTACAAACTTCGCGAAACTGCGACTGCAATCGGAGGAACCTGGAAACTTCTCCGCATTATTGGTCGGGTCGCGTGGGACATGGCTAGCAACGGCAGTTTCCGAAGACGAATGACCCCCATAGGACGCCTAAAGGACGCCTTGATGCGAGACCGTGATACTGGAGGTTACGCAGGAGCTGTCATCTGCGTCGGTACGAAGCCAAGATGAGCGAATTGGTCTATCAGCACTCTGACGCAGATACTTCTCTATCTATTCGTTGATATTCTGCCGAGCAACTTTGTTTCAAAGATGCTGGGGAAACACCGGGAAGCAGGCATAATGTGTTCAATAGGTAAATCTCATACTATAGGATAATCATCATAGCCAGGTACCACTCCATGATTTGAGGAGGAAGTCTGCAACAGTTTTAGAATACTCGTTGATCTTCAGGATATTCTTAATCCATCCTGCGAGGGTTACT
>JAOUFI010000205.1 GCA_029858305.1 Candidatus Thorarchaeota archaeon | reverse complement strand
GGGAGAAGGAGTGGAGGGTGCAATCGGATGTGTTCCCGGATCCTCGTTGTTGATGATTGTTTCATTTGAACTCTCAACAGTATCCAATTCAGTATTATTATCATCAGATGTCTTAGATGTCTTTTTGACTTCAGTAAAGAGTGGGAGAATTGATGGATTATCACCCATAGGTGGTTCTGGAAGGAGGTGGAGACGTTCTCTCAGCTCACGCAGTTGGTCGAACAGTTCTACTAGTTGTGATTGCATTAAATCAATCAACTGTCGTATGTCTTTCATCTCGTCATCATTCAATGACTTAAAACCCCCAGTGGGTATCAACAAGTTGAGTCTTGAGTTATATCTTATCAGGATTGTGGGGAGGTTATACCACACATTATTTGTCAGCCTTCTTGATTGCTTCGGACAAACTTTGTGATAACCCAGATGGTTCATAATGTCTTTTACGTATCTTTACAAATGTGGGCACTGAAACAGCTTCACCGATGAATAAAGCCTCTCCAATCTCAAGAGTTGTAATTGCATCAAGCGATGGACGATCAATACCTTCGCTTGACCGACCAATATGATCAAGGTCGTAAGGGTTTGTGCATCGGAAAATAGCCTGATTACTACATTGGCTGAGTACAGTTGTTGAGAGTTTTACTGGTCTCTGAGATATCAAACATAAGAGTGCATGGAATTTTCGCCCTTCTCGTGCGATTGTTTCAATACGACTTTTTGGAAGAGCAATTTCATGGCGGCCCTCAGGGCAGAATTGATGGGCTTCTTCAAGTATTAGTAGAAATGGGGGAATGTCGCCCCTGCGTCTAAGCCTAAGGAGTTCATTAGCAAGATACGACACTACTATCTGTTTCTTCTTCAAACTAATGAAATCACTCAAATCAATCAATGTAATCTTTCCGGGCTTTATGATAGTTCGAATGTCTGGAGTAGCACCCTTTCCAAAAAGGCTAGTTTCATCTAGGCTGAAAAGCCAGCCTATGAGGGCTTCCTTTGTATTCTTGCTAATAGTTTCGTCATCCCGAATGTAAGTAACAATATCAGCCAAGGTATAACCAGACTTTAGAGTGTCCTGCATTTCAGAAATCACGCGTCGCAGGTCTCTGACCTGAATTGAACTCATATCCGCTACTAAAGCGCCGATAGACTCGGCTGTGAGCAACTGAACGGGTATCTGAAAGTGCGATGCTCTGATATGTTCAACTCGAAACTCTCCTTCAGATAGACCAAGATTCGCTGGTTCAAGATCCTTGAGATAACTATATTCACCATGTACATCTATGACAATGACGGAGAGCCGTCCTTGCTCTTTCTTACGAGCTAGCAATTCTTCTAACAGCACTGAAACAAAATACGATTTGCCTGCTCCGCTCATAGCCAATATGGCAAGGTGTTTTGACAATAAGCGATCGATTGATGGAGTGAATTCAAGACTCTGGTATGCAAGAGTTCCAAGATTCAGTCCATCTTTCATGTCGAGTTTTAGGAATGAAGCCAGCGTGCTTTCATCTGGCCTTCTAACAACAGCTCCTGGTGAAACAGAGAAGTATGGACGTATTGTTCTGCCTTCAGTCCATAGACCCAAAACTCTGGCTTTTGCAACAGTGTACTGCCAACGATCCGTGGGAAATATAGAGCGTAGCGGCTCTCCTCGTGATTGGTACTCTCTCACTGCTTCTGCATGTTGGTAATATCTATTTGTTCGAACGAGATCTTGTATTCTCGCAATCACGGTTCCGTTATCGGTAACTACTGAGATGAACTCCCCACGCCTGGCAACTACATCTTTGGGGCCACCTTCCACTACGAATGAAAATTCCATGACATTAGGACCTGAATCTGTAGAGACAACGGTTCCTAGTCGTGCTGTAGATGGATAGTCTGTTGTTATTTTAGCTACCTCCAAAAGGATTTCTTGAACGTCTTTTCTCGAGGGTTGTATAGGTGAGTCCAGATAGAGCCATCAGTCGATCTATTACCATGCTTGTTTCATTAGCTGTTATCCTTGCTCTTGTATCTGCTT
>JAOUFI010000204.1 GCA_029858305.1 Candidatus Thorarchaeota archaeon | reverse complement strand
TATGGACCTATCAACCATGGATGTACAGTGCCCTGATGAGCCGCAGCCGCTCTGCTTCTTGGTCCTCCCGTGTATGCACGAGCATATCTGGTATCTGTAGGAGATAGAGTACGAAGCCCAAAGGGGGTTAGCAGTTCCCTGGTTACAGTCTTTAACACTGAATTTGATTTGAGTTTATCAAGAAGAGGAAATGGCAAGCTGATTGCAAAAATTTGGTTCGGGCGAATTGATTTGTCTTTCTCCTCATCTGTCACGACATCGTAAAGGTATCCTAGATCGGGGTCCCAAAAGGTCTGGTCGAAAGCCTCACGAATCCATGATGCAACAGCCTGAAACTCATACGGATCTCTCCCTATTAATTCACACATCTCGCCCATGGCCATTAGCGCATTGAACCATAATGCGTTGACTTCAACACATTTCCCTATTCTTGGAGTTGGACACCAATCATCCACTCTCTCATTCATCCAAGAAACCTCAACACCCTTGATTCCTGAGATGATGAGTCCATCATGATCCTCATGTATGTTATATTTCGTACCTATTCGATATGCAGTAATTATCGATTCCATTGTGTCCCAAATAATACCACGTAGGAACTCTACGTCATTTGTCGCTTGGATGTATTTGTGAACAGCCATAATAAACCATAATGACGCATCAACAGAGTCGTATTCAGGTTGAATACCTCTATCAGGAAAATCATTTGGCACAAGACCATATCTCGAATGTCTTGCATAGTTTGTGAGAATTGCCCTTGCATCTTGGAAACGACCGATAGACATGGTAAGACCTGGGAGTGACACCATTGCATCGTGACCAATATCAGCTAGTTCATGGTACCCTGCAATTACAGATCTCATGTTTGTTGAAACCCTATCGACGATGAAAGTATCTGCATCAAGAATGAGCCATTCAATGTCTTCATCTCTTGCTCTTGAGGTCATTGAGAACGCGCGATCGTGGAGGATTTTTCTCCGCCGAAGTTCCTCAAATCGAAGTTTGGCAAAATCTTGTCTTTTCGCCTTTTCTAATGAGCCTAGACTAGTCATGAGATCTTTTCTATTTGGACCGACTGCAAAAAGGAACGAAAGAAAATGCTCTCCAGGATTAAGAACTGTATGAAACACACCTGGAATGATCATTTGCTCTTCGCTAGGAAGACCCATTGCCTTGTCACGGCGATAAACTTGAGGAGCAGTCACTCGAACCTCACTTGGCATAAACTCAGCATCAGGCGTATATGCATACATCCACGGACTATTTGGTCGTTCATCAAACGACAGATATGAATGACTATCATTGACCTCTATTTCTGGAGTAAAATCCAGATGTGGGGGGCGAGCATGAAGTTCTCTGCAAGTCTGTAGTGGGGTGACCGTCAATATCGTTTCTTCAGTGGTTTTCAATTCATAGTTCACGACTGTTAGGTTTTTTCGATATTCCATGAAGACTGTTTTTTCAAGTTCAACACATCCAGTCGCGTAAATCATCTGAGGTAAAGGATTGAGCTCAAACCTCTTGAGATATTTATAGCCACGATGTGTCACACCCTCATTGGTCTGTTCGGTGCTAAGATTACATTCTCCTTCTGAGGTTACAAGTACTTCATCCACTCGTGAGAGAGTTAACCAACGATCTACAGGAGGACTCAATGAGGACACCAAGAGACCATGGTATCCTCTAACATTTAATCCCACAATTGTTGAAGATGTATAGCCTCCTAAACCATTGGTATAGAGCCACTCGAATGTGACAGCTCTATTCAATCGGAGATCAGCATCTTCCAATGTTATCAATTGGTGGTTCCCTCATGCTTTGTTTCTAGTCACGATTGTTTTTCTGACCACGCGCACACTTTAAGGGTTGTGTCACATTCCTTGATTTTGAAATAATGAATAAACAATACCTAAGTTCAACATTCTAGTTCTGTTTATAGATTTACAATGAACTTATGTCCAGCATTGTCCAGAACATAATGAACAGTCGTGTAAAATCAACTTGGCATATACAGTCATCATCATAAGG